>CAVJGP010000055.1:0-18898 GCA_963648855.1 Alistipes onderdonkii
TAGTCTTCGTCGCAGATTTCGGTGATGGCGCTGACGGGGCACTCATCCTGGCAATCCCCGCAGCCCTTGCACTCGGAGTCGTCCACGACGGTGCAGAAGCCGTCGTCGATCTCGATGGCGCCCGTGGTGCACACGTCCACGCAGGCGCCGCAGCCGATGCACTCATCGGTGTCGATAATGGGGTAAGGCATGTTCTCTCCTCTCCAAGCAGGCCTTGCGGCCCGCGAAACCACGACTGAACACGGCAAGCCGTATTCCCGCCCGGCCGCTCCTCCATTCACGGCGGGCTGATGGCGCGTAATGTAGCATGATTCGCGCCAGGCACAGTATCATCACGAAAAATGGCGGCGAGCGGCACAAAGGCTTTTTTGTACGGGGCGGGCGGGCGTGACACTTGCCACGGACATTACAAACGGTAGTGCTACGATACGCTGACTTTTCACCTTGTCCGTCTCGAGCAAGCATCGGAGGCCCCTGGACATGTCAAGCGACCTCGTTCGCTTCAGCGTCGCCATGCCGGCGCTGCTCCTCGACGAGTTCGACCGCTACACGGCCCAGCGCGGCCTTCTGGTCAACCGCTCCGAGGCCATTCGCAACCTCATCCGCGACGCCTTGGTCAACGAGGAGCTCGAAGACCCCGCCGCCCCCGTGGTGGGGTCCATCACACTCGTATACGCCCTGCACGCCCCCGACCTCATGGAGAAGATCGCCGGCGTGGAGTCAAACTATCCCGACGAGGTGGTGTCTTCCACGCACGTGCACCTCGACCAGGGCCGCTGCATGGAGACCATCGCGGTGCGCGGCCTGGGCTACAAGGTCAAGGAGCTGGCCGACTGCCTGGCCGGCATCAAGGGCGTCTCGCACAGCAAGCTCACCGTGGTGGCCACCCAGTCGAAGCTGGGGGTGTAGGCCATGGCGCGCATCCACGTCCATGTGTGCGGCATCGTGCAGGGGGTGGGCTACCGGCCCTTCGTCTGGCGCACGGCGACCTCCCTGGGGCTGGCCGGCTGGGTGAAGAACTCCAGCGACGGCGTGCACATCGAGGCCAAGGGCGACCAGTCCGCGCTCGACCGCTTCGTGCTCATCCTCTCCACCCAGAAGCCCGAGGCGGCGCGGGTGGACACGGTGCACGTGGACTCCCTGGACGACGAGCACATCGCCGCCGCAGGCCGCCACGAGCAGCTCCAGATGAGCGGCTCGGTGCCCGGCAGCGACTTTCGCATCGTGGAGAGCTCCCATGACGAGGACCGCACCGCGCTCGTGAGCCCCGACATCGCCACCTGCCCGGAGTGCCTGAAGGAGCTCTTCGACCCGGGCTGCCGCAGGTACCACTACCCCTTCATCAACTGCACGAACTGCGGGCCGCGCTTCACCATCATCGACAGCCTGCCCTACGACCGGCCCTCGACCTCGATGGCGGGATTTGCGATGTGCCCCGCCTGCGCGCGCGAATACGCCGACCCCGCCGACAGGCGCTTCCACGCCCAGCCCGACGCGTGCTTCGAGTGCGGGCCGCACCTCACCTGGCGCACCGCCGAGAAGCCCGGCGAGGTGCTGCGCGGCCTTGACCGCGCCTCCTCCGACGACATCGTCGCGCGTGCCGCCGACCTTCTGCGCGCGGGGGGCATCGTGGCCGTGAAGGGCCTGGGAGGCTTCCACCTGGCGTGTCTGGCCGGCAACGAGCAGGCCGTGCGCACGCTGCGCGAGCGCAAGCACCGCCCCACCAAGCCGCTCGCCGTGATGTTCGCCCGCCTCGACCAGCTGCGCCGCGTGTGCGAGGTGAGCGACGCCGAGCGCGCCCAGCTCACGAGCCCGCGCACGCCCATCGTGCTCCTCGCGCGCAAGCCCGTCTCGGCGGTGCCCGCCGAGCTTGCCATCGCCCCCTCGGTGGCCGGTGAGCTGCCCGAGCTGGGGGCGATGCTGCCCACCACGCCGCTGCAGCACCTGCTGCTGGCCCAGATAGGCTCGCCCCTCGTGATGACGAGCGGCAACCTCACCGACGAACCCATCATCTGCGACGACCAGGTGGCCGTGTCGCGCCTCATGGACGTGGCCGACGCCTGGCTGGGCAACGACCGCCCCATCCTGGCCCGCTACGACGACTCGGTGGTGCGCGTGCCTGCGGGAAAGGTGCAGGTCGTGCGCCGCGCGCGCGGCTTCTCCCCCACCCCCGTCAAGCTCAGCGTGCCCCCCGCGGCACAAGACGGCGCGGCGCTTCCCTGCGTGCTTGCCTGCGGGCCCGAGCAGAAGGCCACCTTCTGCCTGACCCGTGGCGAGGAGGCCTTCGTGAGCCAGCACCTGGGCGACCTTGAGAACGCCGACGCCTTCGACGCCTGGCAGGCGGCGCTTGCCAAGTACGAGGGCCTCTTCGGCCTGACGCCTCAGGTACTCGCCTGCGACCTGCACCCCGAGTACCTCTCCTCCAAGTGGGCCCGCGCCAAAGCCGACGAGGGCCTGCCCCTGTGCGAGGTGCAGCACCACCACGCCCACATCGCCTCCACCCTGGCGCAGGCCGGCGAGTGGGGCCACGTCGTGGGCATCGCGCTGGACGGCACGGGCTACGGCACGGACGGGCGTATCTGGGGCGGCGAGGTCATGGTGTGCGACCAGGCCGACTTCAACCGTGCCGCGCACCTTGCCTACTGGCCGCTGCCCGGCGGGGCCGCCGCCGTGAAGAAGCCCGTCCGCAACGCGGCCGGCCTGCTCGCCCAGGCCGGCCTGACAGACAGCGCCACCGCCCGGCGCCTCGCGCACCGCATGGGCGTGGAGGGCCCGGTGGTGCTGCAGATGCTCGAGCGCGACCTCAACTGCCCTCGCACCAGCTCGGCCGGCAGGCTCTTCGACGCCGTGGCCGCCATCCTGGGCCTGGTGGACGTGGCAGGCTACGACGGCGAGCCCGCCTGCCTGCTCGAGGCCTGCGCGCGCACGTCCACCCCGGCCACATCCGAGCAGGTGGCGCGCTACGAGCTCGTGGGGCGCAAGGCCACCCCGGCCGACGGCCAGCAGGCGGGCGACGAGTCGCTCGTCCTCGACTGGGCGCCCATGCTCGCCAACCTCATCGCCGACCTCGAGGCCGGCGTGCCTACCTGCGACATCGCCCGGCGCTTCCACGAGGGCTTCTCGGCCGGCGTGGCGCGCATGGCGGCAGGCGTGGCGAAGGCCGCGGGCCTCACCAAGGTGGCCCTGGGCGGCGGCGTGTTCTGCAACCGCCTCGTCCTGGACGGGGTGCGCGCGGGCCTTGAGCGGGCGGGCCTTCGGGTCCTCGTCCCCGGGCCCCTTCCCATCAACGACGGCGGCGTCTCGTACGGGCAGGCGGCAGTGGCCCGCGCCCGCATGGTCGCCGCGATGCATGCATCGGCAAACGAACAGGAGTAACCATGTGCCTTGCAGTTCCCTCGCAAATCGTCTCCATCGATGAGACCGGCCTGGCGCAGGTGAGCGTCATGGGCGTGCAGCGCCCGTGCTCGGTGCGCCTCGTGCCCGACGCGCAGGTGGGCGACTTCGTCCTCGTGCACGCGGGCTTCGCCATCCAGCGCATCGAGGAGCAGGACGCCCGCGAGACCCTCGCCCTGTTCGAGCAGATGCCCGACCTTCTGGGCGACGAGCTGGAGCCCGGCGAGGCCGGCGAGCCCAGCGAGGGCGCAAACGTCGCGGCGAGCGCCTAGGAGGGCCCATGGACCTGCAGCAGTTCCGCGACCCCCAGACCGCCCGCGAGCTCATCGAGCTTATCGGGCGGATGTGCCAGGGCCGCTCCATCAACCTCATGGAGGTCTGCGGCACCCACACCGTGAGCATCGGCCGCTACGGCCTGCGCTCGGCCATGCCCCAGGGGCTCAGGCTCCTCTCCGGGCCAGGGTGCCCGGTGTGCGTGACCTCCAACCACGACATCGACTGCGCCATCGCCATGGCCCGCGTGCCCGACGCCATCGTGACCACTTTCGGCGACATGATCCGCGTGCCGGGCAGCTCCACCACCCTGGGCGCCGAGAAGGCCGCCGGGGCCGACGTGCGCGTGGTGTACTCGCCGCTCGACGCGCTCGACATCGCGCGCAAGAACCCCACGCGGCCCGTCATCTTCATCGGCGTGGGCTTCGAGACCACCACGCCCGTGGTGGGCGCCGCCGTGCAGATGGCCTGCGAGCAGGGACTTTCCAACTTCTACGTGTACTGTGCCCACAAGTGCACCGCACCCGCCCTGGCCGCCATCGCCAACGACCCCAAGACCAAGGTGGACGGCTTCATCCTGCCGGGCCACGTCTCCACGGTGACCGGCCTTGAGCCCTACAGCTTCCTGGCGCGCGACTTCCACTGCCCGGGCGTGGTGACGGGCTTCGAGCCGGTGGACATCCTCTCGGGCATCGCACGGCTCGTGGCCATGATTGTGGAGGACGACCCGCGCATCGAGAACGCCTACGGGCGCGGCGTGGACGACTGCGGCAACCGCGCGGCGCAGAAGGTGATCGAGGACGTGTTCGAGCCCTGCGACGCCACCTGGCGCGGCCTGGGCCCCATCCCCATGAGCGGCCTGCGCCTGAAAGGCGCCTATGCCGCCCACGACGCGATGCGCGCCTTCTCGCCCGAGGTGGAGCCCACCCGCGAGACGCCGGGGTGCCGCTGCGGCGACGTGCTGCGCGGCATCATCACGCCCGACCAGTGCCCGCTGTTCGGCCGCGTCTGCAACCCCGAGGAGCCCACCGGTCCCTGCATGGTGTCCAGCGAGGGCTCCTGCGCGGCGTACTACCGCTACCGCGAGCACGCTTAGGCGCGTGCCCCATCCCCTATAACCCCTGCTGAGAAAGGCAGTCTTACAATGAAGAAGGACACGGAGGTCCGTCTGGGCCACGGCTCGGGCGGCGCGATGATGAAGCGCCTCATCGACGACCTCTTCCTGGACGAGTTCACCGCTGAGGCAAACCTGCCGGGAGACGACGCCGGCGTGGTGCCGCTGGGGCAGGGCCGCATCGCCATGAGCACCGACTCCTTCGTGGTGACCCCGCAGTTCTTCCCGGGCGGCAACATCGGGCGGCTCGCCGTGTGCGGCACCGTCAACGACGTGGCCACCTCGGGCGCGCAGGTGAAGTACCTCTCCTGCGGCTTTGTGCTCGAGGAGGGCTACCCCATGGACAAGCTGCGCGAGATCGTGCACACCATGGCCCAGACGGCCGCCGAGGCAGACGTGTCCATCGTGACGGGCGACACCAAGGTGGTGGAGCGCGGCCACGCCGACGGCGTCTTCATCAACACGGCGGGCGTGGGCCTGGTGCCCGACGGCGTGAACCTCTCTGGGCGCAACTGCAAGCCCGGCGACGCCGTGCTTCTGAGCGGCACCCTGGGCGACCACGGCATCTGCGTCATCTCGCAGCGCGAGGGCCTGGCCTTCTCCACCACGCTTGAGACCGACGCGGCCCCCCTCAACCACCTCATCGCCAACGTGCTCGCCGCCGCCCCGCACACGCGCGCCTTCCGCGACCCCACGCGCGGCGGCATCGCCTCGACCCTCAACGAGTTCGCCGAGGCCAGCGGCGTGGACATCCTCGTGAACGAGGTGGACGTGCCCGTGCGCGACGAGGTGCGCGGCGCGTGCGAGATGCTGGGCTATGACGTGTTCCAGGTGGCCAACGAGGGCAAGATGGTGGCCGTGGTGCCCGCCGAGGAGGCCCAGGCCGCGCTTGAGGCCATGAAGGCGAGTCCCTACGGGCAGCAGGCGGCCATCATCGGGTACGTGCAGGAGCCGAGCGCCCCGGGCGGCCACACCGTGCGCCTTCGCACCGCCTTCGGCTCGACGCGCATCCTGGACATGCTCGTGGGCGAGCAGCTCCCCCGCATCTGCTAGCCGGGCGCGGGGCCTTCCGCCCCTTCCGACGCATTCGTCACTCAACCGCACACAACTTTGCACGGCCAAGCTGGTATGATGGTGCGCACGTGTCAAACGGCCGCTCATACGCCGGCTGAATCGGACCATTTGATTGGAGAGTCTGCCTTGACTCGTAAGACTGCCATGTGCCCTACGCCCGCCGAGAGGCTCATCCAGGGCAACGTCGCCTCGCGCATGCATGCGAAGGACTGCACGCTCTACGACTTCAGCGAGGTGGCACTTGAGAGCGCCCGCGGCTACATGGGCTGGGCCGACCTGGCCACCAACCCGCCCTGCCCCATCGACGAGATCGAGTCCTTCGCCAAGGACGTCCTCGCCGACAAGGTGACCTACGTGGGCCTGCTCGGCGAGGGCGGAAGCTCCCAGGCGCCCATGACCATCACGAAGCTGTGCGCCGCGCTGCACCCGCAGGTGCGCTTCTCCACGCTCGACTCGCTCTCCCCCGTCTACGTCCGCCAGATCCTGCACGGCGTGGACTACGCGCACGCGATGTTCATCGTGTCGAGCAAGTCGGGCGGCACCATCGAGACCATGTCGCTGTACAAGGTGATCTGGGAGGACGTCGCCCGTCAGGTGGGCGAGGAGAACGCCGGCAGGCACTTCGTGGCCATCACCGACCCCGGCAGCGAGCTTGAGAAGCTGGCCCGCGAGCGCAACTTCCGCGGGGTGTTCCTGGGCGAGCCCACCGTGGGCGGCCGCTTCTCGGCCCTCTCCGTGTTCGGCCTGGTGCCCGCCGCCCTGTGCGGCCTGGACGTGCGCGACATGCTGGGCCGCGCCGCCCAGATGGAGAAGGTCTGCGCGCAGGACAGCCCCTCGAACCCCGCCATCCAGCTCGCCGACTTCCTCATCCGCAACCTGTCGGCCGAGTCGGCCAACGTCTTCACCTACATCTCGCCCCAGCCCGGCCGCGTCTTCGGCCTGTGGATGGAGCAGCTCATCGCCGAGAGCCTGGGCAAGGACGGCAAGGGCGTGGTGCCCCACATCGAGATCGACGTCAACCTGCTCAACCGCCACCAGCCCACGCACCCGGTGATCGTGTACCACACGAACCCCGACTCCACCTTCGACCGCGAGGCCTCGATGCTCTCGCCTGTGGTGCCCCAGCGCTCCTACATGCTCGAGGACCCCATGGACATCGGCCGTCACTTCGTGCTGTGGGAGTACGCGACGGCGTTCATGGGCTGGCTCATGGAGGTGCCGCCCTTCAACCAGCCCGACGTGCAGGCCGCCAAGACCAACACGAAGGCCATCCTCGCAGGCCATTTGCCCGACCGCACGCATCGCCTGGGCGAGCCGTGGGTGAGCGCCGAGTACTCCGACGCCTTCGCCGAGCAGACGGGCATCGTCGACCCCACGCAGATGCACTCCGTCGACACCGTGATCGACGCCTTCATGGCCCTGGCGCAGGAGGGCAACTGGATCTCGGTCAACGCGTTCCTCCCCTTCACGGGCGAGAGGCGCGGTCCCATGGAGGTCATCCGCCACACGCTCGCCCGCCATCTTGAGGTGCCCTGCTCGCTGGAGATCGGGCCTCGCTACCTGCACTCCACGGGTCAGCTCCAGAAGGGCGGCGAGAACACCGGCCTCTTCCTGATCCTGTCGGGCAACGAGGTGAACGACCTGGCCGTGCCCGGCACCTCCTACAGCCTGGGCGAGCTTGAGGTGGCGCAGAGCAAGGGCGACCTGGAGACGCTCTCGGGCAAGGGCAGGCGCGCCCTGCACCTGCACATGATCGACACCGACGCCGACACGCTGTGGCGCCTGGCCCACGCCTTCGAGGAGGCCGGCACGAGGATCGCCATCAAGAAGGCCCTGAGGGGCACGAGGTAGAACGGCCCTGCCCTGATTGAGGGATTGATTGGTTCGCGCGGGCGGGCGTGCACAGGGGTGCATGCCCGCCCGTTTTGTGCACGCTGAGCGAATGGCGCACGCGAATCGTCCGACACAAACGCCAAACTATACGCCCCTTAAACCAAGGAAGGCCCGCCGACGTGTCCGGCGGGCCTTCCTTGGTTTAAGGGGCGTTGTAATTGCCGGGCGCGCAGGCCCGGGCATGGGGCGCAGGCTTAGTGGCAGCCGCCGCAGCCGCCGCCGCAATCGCCGCAGGAGCCGCCGCAGCCGCAGGACTCGGGGGCCTCCTCGCGGCTGACGAGCTCCAGCTCGAAGGTCAGGGCCTTGCCGGCCAGGTTGTGGTTGAAGTCGAGGTACACCTTGCCGTCCTCGATCTTCTCCACGAGGGCGGGCATGGGATAGCCAGCGGGGTTGCGGAAGTAGACCGTCTGGCCCACGGGCAGCTGCTCGTAGTTGGGCACGGCGTCGCAAGGAATGGCCTGGACAAGGCGCTCGTCGCGCTCGCCGTAGGCGTCCTTGGGCTCGAAGCGGGCGGTCTTCTTATCGCCGGGCTGCATCTCGGCGACGGCCTTCTCAAAGCCGGGAATGACCTGGTGGGCACCCTCGACGAAGGTGATGGGCTCGTTGCGGTCGTAGCTGCAGTCGAACTGCGTGCCGTCGTCGAGCGTGCCGCGATAGTGAACCGAAACCTGAGTTGCCATGTACATGTCTCCTTATCCCGCGCGGGTCGCCCCGCACCTGGTTTTGTTGCAAATGCACGCGATACGATACCATAAAGCCCCGCCCCGCGCCCCTGCAAACCTCAGTACTGCGACCCCGACGTGCGCCCGAACTTGTCGGCCGCCTCGGCGAAATTGGGCTGCTGGGAAGCCCACGTCACGAACTCGGGGGTGTCCACGATGAGAAAGTCGGCCTCGTAGGTGGCGTAGAGCGACTCCTCGGGGCTTCCCGGCTTGAAGACGGGGCGGTCGGGCAGGTAGGGCGGCACGTAGGAAGGGTTCATGAGGAAGTACGCCGCCCCGGGGCACAGGCGCGCGAGGCTGTTGAGCGAGCGCTTCGCCGCGTCCATGCGCCCGAGCTTGTAGAGCAGCGCCGTGCGCGCCAGGTGCATCCAGCAGCTTCCCTCGCGGCCGAAGCGCACGTCGAGGTCGTTGAGGCCCTGCTCGTCTTCCAGGCGCGCATAGAGCAGCGCCGCCGTGTGGCGGATGCCCTGGGAGTCGGTGGGGGCCTCGGCGAGCATCTCCTCGGCAAGGCCGAGCGCACGGCGATAGCAGGCCGCCTGGACGAGCAGGTCTATCTTGCGGGAACGCATGCGCAGCCAAGGGCGCATGAAGACCGCATCCCACGGGTCGACCACCGCGTCGTCGTAGAGCTCCGACTGCGCGCAGCACCACTCCTTGGCCTGGCCCTCCAGGGCCTCGAGGCCAGAGATGGCCTGCTCAAAGGTGTCGGCCATGATGAGCGTGTCGAGCGTGTGCGCGTCGTAGCAGTGCGGGTCGGTCTGCAGGCAGCGCTCCAACAGGTTGTGCGTCTGGAGCAGCTTGGAGGGAGGCTGACGGGCGGCGTTGGGGTCCTGGTAATAGAGGGCGTCAAGCTCGTCGTCTATGTCGCGCTGTGCTCGGGACACCGCCTTCTCAAGCATGAGGAAGGCCCGGTCGTCGTCGTCCTGCACGCAGCTCTGCGGGTTGCGCATCGCCGTGCGGGAGAACTCCGTGAGACGCACGGCGTCGGTGGCAAGCGAAGGGTCGGCCTTGACGGCCTTGCGCAAGAGGCGCTCGGTAAGTTCGGCGGCAACAAGCATGACTACTCCACCTTGCCTTCCTGGCCCTGCGAGGGGCCCTCGGCGGCACGAGACTCCTCAAGAACGCGGGCCGCCTCCACGTCGGGATGCATGGCGATCCACGAGCTTAAGGGGCTGGAGAAGTCGCCGCAGTTCTCGTCGAGCACCACAGCTGCTTCGCTCACCGCCACGAAGAGCTCGTCGTCGCTGCCCTCGGCGTACTCCAGATGCCCGAAGAGGCCGGCCGGCAGCTCGTCTTGATAGGCAAGCGTCATGCCCGGGGCCGGATAGGTGCGCAGGATGTCCTGCAGCTTTGCCTCAGCGGCCTCGAAGTCGCCGCGCTTGTACGCCAGGAAGAGGTCGCACAGCTCGAACCACGCGTTGTTGTCCTGCGGGAAGCGTGCGCGCAAGGCGGCGAGACCCGCCTCGTCCTCAAGCTTGGCGTAGTCCAGGGCGGCGATGTGGCGAAAGCCGGCGATGTCGCCCTCGTCGCGGTCGAGCATCGAGAGGCACACCTCGAGCGAGGCGCGGTAGCGCCCCAGACCGAGCTGCTCGTTGGCGATGTCGAACATCCAGCGCAGGTACGGCTTGAGGTAGGGCGAGGCGCCCAGATGCGTCTCGGGCGGCATGATGTTGGCCTGGCGCGCCTGCGTGCAGCACTCGGCGTACACCCGCTCGGCGTTTTCTACCAGGTACTCGAGCATCTCGGAGCGCGTGGGGCGCTGCAGGTTGCGGCGGATGCGCAGGGCGTCGTGGCACTGCGGGTCGAGCTTGAGGGCCTCGTCCACCATGGCCGTGGCCTCGATGGTGGAGCGGTTGGCCTCCTCCTCGGTCTTGGCGTCCACCACCTGGTGGTCGAAGATCTGGGCCGCCTTGCCTGCCAGGGCGAACGCGCGGTCGGCGTCGGTCTGGGGCAGGGAGTCGCGGTCCTTGCCGTAGAGCTCGGGAAACGCCGAGAGCATGGCGACGAGGCTCGGGTAGGTTCGTGCCTGGGGGCTGGAGGCCCAGCGCACGGCGAGGCGCTCGAAATCCTCCGATTGGGGCAGCATGCTCATCGCACGCCCTCCTTTCGTATATGCCGTGAGGGTAAGGTTAGCTGCGCGGAAGCGTCATGGTGAGCACGACGCCGCCGCCCAGGCGTTTGCGCTGCTTGATGGTACCCCCGTGGGCATGCACCGCAAGCGCCGCGACATAGAGGCCATAGTTGAGCCTGTCGAGGCGCATGACGCGCTGCCTGTTGAGGGCGGTGTCGCGCGACGACTCGGCACGGCCCGCCTCGGGCTTGAGGGCCATGGCCTGCAGCATCGCCTCGAGCGGGGCCTTGTCGTTGCCCTCCACGCGCGAGCGGTCGAGAAGCACTTCGCGAAGCAGCGCGAAGCGGCGACGCTCGTAGACGAAGTCCTCAGGCTGGCCGGGGGCTGAGGCCGCACGCTCGAAAGCCGGGCAGGCGTCGACGCACAGCATGGCCGGACGATCGTCCTGCACGACGAGGATGACGTCGCTCTCGTCGGCGCGCACGGAGACCTCCACCACGCCGCCCTTGGCGACGCACCCGCAGGCGCTTTCCAAGATGAGCGTGACTGCCAGGCGCACCAGGGGCACGTCGGCCGCGATGATGGGAGTGGACTGGCCCGGCATGACTTGCAGCACCTTGCCGACCATGCCGCTCTGCAGCACCTCGGCCACGCCCGCCACCTCGGCTGCCAGGTCGCATTGCGCGCTAGGCTCGGCACGCATGGCGGCCTGCACGCGGTCGAGCATGATCTGCGCACGCGACGTCTCGTCGGCCACGGCACGCTCGAGCGCCTCGCGCTGCACCTCGTACTCGGGACGCACGGTGAGCAGGGCGTCGCCCAGGGCATGCACGGTCTGCACCACAAGCGAGTCGTCGCGCAGCATGAGGTCGTCGAAGGCACAGCGCACGCGCGTGGCGTGCATGGCGCGCAGGTCGCGGCGATGCTTGGCCGCCAGCGACTGACGCTCCAAGGCGAGCTCTATCTGGTCGGCGATGGCGTCGAGGAATTCCAGGTCGTCGGAGGTGAGGCGTGCGCCCTTAGCGGAGACGGCGAGCACGCCCTCCATGCCCGACTGCGAGACGAGCGGCAGGTAGATGCTGTCGGACTGGTCATGGAACTCCGTGAGGGCGCCGGCGCGCACGCCGTTCTCGTACACCCAGTGCACCACGTATTTCTCGATGAGCGAGTTGAAGACGTCCTCGTCGAGGTCGCCCTCCACCACGTTCACGGCCACCTCGCGCCTCTCCTTGCCCGCAGCGTCGGGGCCGAAGGGGTCATCGAGGTAGATAGCGCACGACCGCCCGAAAAGGCTCACGACGCTCTGAAGCGCCGTGTCCACCGTCTCGGCGGGGCCATGGGCATAGAAGAAGTTGCCGGTGAGGTCGAAGAGCGCCTCGGTGCGCCTGCGCGAGGCGTCGTGGGCGTCCGCCTCGACGCCCACGCGCACGACGAGCACGCCCATGGCCACCGACGCCACCACGAACAGGCCGAAGGTAAGCAGGCTCGCCCTGTGGTCGATGCCCAGCTCGAAATACGGGCGCACGAAGCGCCAGTCTTGAATGAGAGCACCCAAAAGGGTGAACGCCAGGGTCGGGGGCAGCGAGCGCGAAAAGAACGCCACCGCCACCGTACCCGCCATGAACGCCAGGTATGTGACGCCCTCGGCAAAGCCGAGCTCGTAGGCGGCATAGGCGCCGAGCGCGGCGACAAGGAAGCACACGAGCGAGATGAGCCAGGTGCGCACCTGCGACACGCGGTGGACACGGCCCGCCTGGGTGTCCCTGAGCGCCTCAGAAGGAAAAGCTTGGGGCACTTCAGTACTTTCTCATGGGAATCATCTTGACGACGGGACCGCGGCCCAGGATGACCGGGGCGGTGCTGCGCACCCAGGCATCGACCTTGTCCCAGTCGCGGTAGTCGCCGTCTGCAAGGGGGTACACGCGAAGCGCCAGCTTCTCCATGCTCGAGAAGCCCTCGCTTTGCTTCCAACCCGGGAACACGACGCTCGAGCGGGGGTGGATGCCGTGCGGCATGTCGTGCAGCACGGTGTCGAGCTCACGTTCGGCGAGTCCCTCCGTCTGCGGGGAGGCGGCGCGCAGGCCCACCGAAAAGAGGGCCAGCGGGTGCTTGTCGAGGAACTCGGCGTTGGCCGTGAGCCAATCGCGAGCCTCTTTGTGGAATTTTCCCACTCTCACGCCGCTGCCGAAAACGACGACGTCGATGTCCGCCGGGATGGTGGGCATGGCCTCGACGCTCACGACCTGGGGGCGCGTCCCATATGCGATGAAATCGGTTCCGATACGCTTTGCGATGGTGGTAGTACAGCCCGAGAGAGTCGAGTACGCGATGAGTACCTTCTCCATGCGCTCAAGCATTCAATCTCCTCTTCCCCTAGGGGACAAGATAACGAACCCATATTGTAGCGCACAAAAAAGGTCGCCTGTGCGAAGCAGGCGACCTTAAATGAGCAATATCGAGCTGTAAAAGCTAGTCCTCGATCTGGATGGAGTTGCCCATGGCCACAGGCATGAGCAGCAGCACGGCGTACACGAAGAAGGCGATGCCGGCCATGATGGAGGAGTTGGAGGAGTCGAGCACGACGCCCAGGGCGAGGGCAACGAGCACCAGGGAGAGGATGATCTCGATGGCGAGGCCCTTGTACTTCAGGGCCTTGGTGCAGAAGGCGCCGAAGAGGGTGCCCAGGCCGACGAAGGCGATGAAGACGGCGATGACCCACTCGAAGGAGAAGGTGCCGCAGAAGGGATCGAGCACAGCGGCGACGGCGCAGGCCAGAGCCATGATGCCGGAGATGACCAGGTAGCCGGAGATGGTCTTGGAGCCACCGGCGTTCTTCCAGGCGGCGATCTGAACGATGCCGGCCACGGCCATCACGACGGCGCCGATGAGCTCGCCGGCCGTCCAGGTGTAGCCCTCAGGCAGGTTGGGCGTGTGCAGGGCCTCGGGCAGGATGCCGTGGCCCACGAAGCAGATGACGCCCATGACCGCCAGAAGCACGGCGCTCACGACAAGACCCATGCGCGCCCAGCCAATCCTCTTGCCAAACTCCATGGTAGAACCCCTTTCCTCCACGCCCGAAGGCGCGATCCCGGCGCAGCATGCGTCGACATACAGAACTATCCTGAAGAAGTATTCTATAGCTATTGCCAAAAAACAACAGTCTCGCCGCGAAGCAGCTTGCCGTTTATCCAAAAATGCACGCAGAAAACTAGCCTTGGCCAACAAAAAGAGGGCCCCCGCGCGACTGCGGAGACCCTCTTTGCAGTGAAACGAGGCGCGTCTTACGAGAAGACTTCCACCTTGTCGGCCCACAGCGCCATGTTGGTGCCGTCGTAGACGAACTCGCCGTAGACGCTCACCGTTGCCCCGGCGGAGAAGTCGGAGGTCTGGTCGGTGTAGGGGTAGTAATACACCGTGAGCTGGTTGTCAGAGTTAGACGGATCCTGGATGACCATGGAGCACAGGCTGTTGGACTGCACCTCGCCGATGGAGACGACCGTGGCGCTGAGCGCGACCTGCTTGGTGGAGTTGTTGGCCGGGTTTGCCACGAGGTCGGAGAATGTGGGCCAGTCATAGGTGCTCGTGATGGACAGCACCGCCGCCTGGGCGTTGGAGAGGTTCGTGGCGACCTCGGCCAGGGCAGACGCCGAGGTGGAGGTGTCGGCCACGGCGTTCTCGGCGGCGGTGACGGCCTGGCGCAGGTTGTACGCCGTGAAGCGCGTGTAGGGGTGGCTCTGGCTCTGCTCGGTCAGCGTGGCCTCGGCGGTGTCGATGAGCGTCTGCAGGTCGGCCGTGCTCGTGGCCGCAGCGGGGGCGCCGCCGGTGCCCGTGCCCTCAGACTTGCACGAGCTCAGGGCCATGGTGAGGATGACCACGAGGGCCACAAAGATGACGACGGCAACCCAGAACACAGGGCGCTTGTACAGCGGGTGGACGAAGGCGCCGCAATGCGGGCAGCGCGACTGCATGTGGTCGACGGGGTTGTGGCACATGCGGCAGGCCGTGCCGGTACCCGTGTAGTCGCCCTGCTCGTACACCACGGCGTGCGACTGGGCGCGGCGGGCGGAGATGCCCTCGATGAGGCCGCCCACGGCGCCGGCCACCGCGCCGCCGGCCGTCTGGAGGGCGCCGAGCACGGGGTTGCCCTGGGGCGCCGCGGCGGGCTGCCTGCCCGCGCGGGCCGAGGCGGACTCGCGGCGCGGGGCGCGCTGGGAGCGCGGGGCAGGCTCCTCCTCGTAGGCGGGCTGCTCGTCGGCGTATTCCTGCTGCGGGGCGCTCACGGGGCGCTCGCGGCGCTGGTACTCACCCGAGGTGCGGGTGCTGCGGGGGCGCGGGGCGCGCTCCTGGTAGTTCTGGGTGGTGCGGGCAGGCCGCTCGTCGTAGGTTTCGCCGTACTCTGCGTAGCGATCGTCCCTCATTGCGGGACCTCCAAATCAAACGCACGGGCTCTACCTTGCCCGCTGGGATGCTCAACAAATCGTAGCCGCAAACTATAGTTCATCAAGCATCGTCGCAAGGCCCCATCCATAGGAACTCCCCGAAGCCCAACGCGAGCCCAAACCCTCGACATAGGGGGACACGCCGGCGAGCGAGGTGAAGAAGCGGGGGTCTACCAGGGTGTTCGCAAGCTTGCTCGCGCTCGTGCAGGTGGCGTCGGCGTAGAGGCGCAGGTGCTGCACCTGGGCGCGCAGGCCCTCGCGCACCGAGGCGAAGGTGGCGCCGGCCACGCCGCTGCCCGTGGCGCCGATGCCCGAGAAGTTGCACTGCTCGGCCTTGACGTCGCCGCCGAAGCGCAGCCAGCCGGTCTCGGTCATGGCCTGGACGAAAACGACGCCCGGGTCCACGCCCTCGGCCTTGGCCTCCTCGACGAGGATCTTGCAGAACTCCTCGATGGTGGCGGCACCCTTGGCCTTGTAGATGTCGGCAGGATAGGTGACGCCCGACTTCTTATAGGCGCTCACGAGGGTGCTGGCCGTGACGGTGCTCTTGGCGTTCATGATGGGGTGCAGCTTGGTGCTGACCTCGGTGCTTGCAAAGGCCTTCTTGGCACCCGAGGCCGTGGCGCTCGCCCAGGCCTGGGCCGTGTAGTCGCCCGAAGGCAGCTTGCTCAGGGGCACGGTGACGGCCCAGCAACCCACGAGGTTGCTGTTCTCGCCGGTCGTGCCCTTGGCCACGTACGAGGCGGCATAAGCCGTGGCGGTGGAGGAGCTGCTGCCGGTCTTCCAAACCAGGATGCTCACGGCGCCCGTGGAGGGAACCTCGTCTGCAGGCGTGTAGAACGTGACGTCCTTGGCCTCGTCGGTCAGACGGCACGACAGGTCGGTCACCTCGACCGTCTCGTCGCCCTGGGGCACCAGGCCGCCCGAGCAGTCGGAGAACACGCTCAGCATCTTGGCGGCCTGGGCGCGCGTCGCGGTGCTCTGGGGGTTCAGGCGCGCCGGGTTGGAGCCCTTGTCGCCGGTGATGATGCCCTTGCCGTAGCACCAGGCCACGGCGTCGCGCGCGAAAGACTGCACGTACCCGGCATCAGGGAAGCTCGAGATGCTCGCGGAGCCCGTGCCGAAACCGGCCTTGGTGGCATATCGGTAGAGCATGGTGGCGAGCTCCTCGCGCGTCACCGAGTCGTTGGGGCGGAACGTCCCGAGCAGGTTGCCCTCGGCATCGGTATCGCCGTTCACGACGCCCTTGTTCGACGCCCACTGGACGGCGGTGGAGTAGTACTGGTCGCTGGAGACGTCCTTGAACAGGCTGGTGCCCGAGGCGGCAGGAGATCCCGCCAGGCGCCACAGCATGGTGGCCACCTGGCCGCGCGTGAGCGTGTCCTCGGGGCCGAACTTGCGCGTGACTCCGTCGCCGTCGGTGTAGCCCGTGATGATGCCGTCGGTGGCGACGTCGGACACGTAGCTCAGGTACCAGGCGCCGAGCTCAAGGTCGCTGAAGCGCTTGAGCGTGCCCTCCCAGCGGCCCACCTGCGTGGTGTTGCCCGAGGTGTCGACCTTGTAGCCGGTGACCGTCACCTTCTCGGCGACGCGGCCCGTCTTGGAGAAGTCGTACGTGCCGAACCACCAGCCCTCGTCGGTCTGGCCGAACTCGACGGTGTCAACCTTGCCGTCGGAGTACTTGACCTGGGCGTAGTAGCGCTGGGCGCCCACCACGCCCGTGGCGCGCAGGGTAGCCTGGCCAAGCTTGCCGTCGGTGTCGGCAACCGTCAGACGCGTGAGGGTGATGTTGGCGTTGTTCTTGGTCTTGGACAGGCCGAGGAAGTCCGCGATGCCCGTGGCGTCGGCGATGCCCATCTGCTGCAGCATGGAGGAGTCGGAGAGGTACGCGTAGTCCGTGCCCGAGGTGATGAAGGCGTGCTCGATGATGACGCCGGGCATGGAGAGGGCCTTGGAGTTGCGGATGATGGAGTAGTAGTCGCGCTCGACGCCGTCGTCGTCGTAGAAGGTCTCGTTGGACTTGGCGCCGCGGTCGGTGAGGCCCAGCGCCACGAGGCGCTTCTGGATGGACTCGGCGAGCTTCTGGCCGTCGGCAGTGATGGTGGTGTCACCGGCCTTGTAGCTGGGGTACCACACCTCCACGCCATGGGCGCTGGAGGCGTCGGAGGAGTTGATGTGGATGCTCACGACGATGGTGGCGCCGGCAGCGGCGGCGTCCTCGACGCGACGCTTGAGGCAGCTCGACTCGTCGTGGTTGCCGTCGGTGTAGTAAGGGCAGTCGCCGTTGTCGGGGCGCGTCATGTACACAGAGACGCCGGGATAGGTCTGGAGCTCCGCACGGCAGGCCTTGGCGATGGCGAGGTTGAGCTCCTCCTCGTTGAGGCCGTAGCCGGTGGAGCCGGGCGCCCGGTTGTCATGGCCCGGGTCGAGGGCGATGACCAGGCCGCTCAGGCCGCTCTGGGCAGAGGCCTCGTCGTCGGAAGCGGCCGTGAGGGCAGCCGCCGCGGCCTCCTGGGCGCCGCTGGCCTCGAGGGCCTCGCCGAGGCTGGACGCCTCGACGAGCTCGCCCGAGTCGTCGATGGTGTAGGCGGTGATGCCGCTTTCGGCCTGCTCGGCGTCGACGCCCTCGGTCACCTCGAAGGTATAGGAGTCCTGGCCCTGGGTGAGGTCGACCGTGGCCGTGGTGCCGTCGGCATACGTGAGGGCAAGGCCCGTCAGCGTCGTGGCGCCCTGGCCGAGCACGTCGGTGTCGAGGTTGAAGAGCAGGGCGCTTCCGTCGCCGGCTGCCGCGTCCACCGACACCTCGCCGGTGGGGGCCTGCAGCGTCAGGCTGGCCGCGCTCACCTGGGCGGACTCGTCGGCCAGGATGAAGGCGACCTGCTGGGTCTGCCCCTGCGCGATGCTGGAGGAGGCGACGTAGACAAGCGAGAGGGCGGCCTCGGGCACGAGGACTGCGGGCTGGGCGTCAGCGGCGTCCTGGGCGTCCTGGCTGGCGTCGGTCTCGGAGCTGGCGGCGTCGTGCGCGCCGTCCGCGGGGGCCTGGGCGTTCCCGTTCGCGGCGGCGTCGGCGTCGCCCTCGGTGGCGTCGGCGTCCTGGTCGGCCTCCTCGGGCTGGTCGGCATCGGTCGTGCCGTCGCCCTGCTCGTCGGCGGGAGTCTGCCCGGAGGCATCCTGCTGGCCCTCGTCAGAGCCGGCCTGATCGGTCGCTTCCTGCGAGGCCTCGCCGGCCTCGTCAGCGGCCTGCTCGGAGTACGCCGCCGCGACGACGGGAGACTCCTCGGCAAGGGCGCTCGCCACGGGGACAAACCCCGACATGATCATCGACCAACTCAACATACATGAGAGGGCGAGTCTGGCAACAGGTCGTTTGGGCATCGCATACTCCTGTTCGACATGGGGAATTCAAGACGGTATCGAATAATAACACCGACCGCGCGCTCCCATGCGAAACACTGCCGCCTATAAACGCGGAGTTCACCTTGGCCCTCACGGCCGCGCACGGCACAAGGGCGCGCGGCGGCCTACGCGAGGACGTCGCGCACGAGCACGGTGAGGATCTTGGCGAGCTGGGCGCGCGTCGCCGAATCCTTCGGCTTGAGCATGCCGGAGTCGGAGTGCCCGGTGATGATGCCGCACGTATAGCACCAGCCCAGGGCCTCGAACGCGAAGTCGCTGATGTCGGCCGCGTCAGGGAACCCGCCCACGTCAGACGTTTCGGCCTGCTCGCCGCACTGCGACGCATAGCGGAAGACCATGGCGGCGAGCTCCTCGCGCGTCACCTGGGCGTCGGGCCTGAAGGTGCCGACGGGCTTGCCGTCAACCATGTCGCCCGTGATGATGCCCTGCTTCTGACACCACTCCACGGCCCCGGCGTACCAGGCGTCCGCGGCAACGTCCTTGAAGACCTCGCCCGTGCCCT
>CAVJGP010000056.1:0-18580 GCA_963648855.1 Alistipes onderdonkii
GGCATGCAGTTCTCGGCGGTGTCGTTCCAGCTCACGCCCTCGCTTGCCTACCTGGCGTTTCGCGGCACCGATTCCACGCTCGTCGGCTGGAAGGAGGACTTCAACCTCGCCTTCGAGTCGCCCGTGCCCGCGCAGGCGCGCGCCGCGAGCTACACCGCACAGGCAGCGGGGCGCCTCAGCGGCACCCTCATGCTCGGCGGACACTCCAAGGGCGGCAACCTCGCCCTCTACGCTGCGGCGATGTGCCCCGACGAGGGCGCACGCGGCCGCATCGCCCATGCCTTCTCCCACGACGGCCCGGGCTTCATGGCCCAGGTGCTCGACACGCCCGAGTTCGCCCGGATGCTCCCCCGCTTCGAGAAGACCATCCCGCAATCCTCCATCGTGGGGCTTCTACTGGAAAGCCGCGTGGACTTCGACATCGTGCGCAGCCGCCAGGTGAGCGTGCTGCAGCACGACCCCTTCTCCTGGGCCGTGGACGTGGAGGGCCGCGACTTCGAGCGGCTCGAGCGCCTAAGCGCCGACGCGCGTTACTTCGACCGGGCGCTCAACGGCTGGATCTGCCAGATGAGCACCTCCGAGCGCGGCCGCATGACCGAGGCCCTCTACCAGGTGCTATCTTCCGCCGAGGCAAGCACGTTCGACCAAATCAAGGCCGACTGGCGCACCAGCCTGCCCGCCATCGCGCGAGCCCTCTCCGACCTGGAGCCCGACACGCGCGACTTCCTCCTGCGCGTGCTCGCGGCCCTCGCCAAAAGCGGCGCCCGCAGCATCCCCGAAACCCTCGCCGAAACCGCCGGCGAATTCGTAGGAAGGTAGACGCGCGGGATCGGGCACCCCACGGGTCACGCCCGATCCCGCACGCCTACCCAACACAGCCCAGCCGCGCACGCACTCGCAATAACGGGCGCCCAGACTAGCGCAGGCAAACCCTCTCGATGGCGCAGACGTGAACCTTCGACGCCTTGTCGTAGGAGATGCCCACGAGCAGGCATTGACCCCGCGCTACTCCACCACGATCTGGCCGGCGGGGCCGTTGGAGATGAGGCCGATGCGGTAGGGCTTGCGGCCACAGCGGCGCTCGAAGGCCTCCTCGAAAAGCGGGCCCTTCTCGGCGGGCAGGGCCACGAGCAGGCCGCCAGAGGTCTGGGGGTCGCACACCACGGCCGCCATGTTGTCGGCCTGCGCCACGTCATCGCAGCGAACCTGCAGGTAGCCTTCCACGTGGTCCATGATCTGAAAGAGCCTGCCAGGGCGGCAGTAGTCGTCCACGAGCTGCTCCACCATGGGGAAGAGCGGCAGCGCCTTGTACTCGATCTTGGCCGAGACGCCGCTCGACGTGAGCATCTCAAGCAGGTGCCCCGCCAGGCCGAAGCCCGTGACGTCGGTGGCGGCGTGCGCCCCGGCCTCGACCATGGCCTCGCCGGCCGCGCGGTTGAGCTCGGCCATGCCCTCCACGACGGGCGCCATGTCCTCGTCGCTGGCCAGGCCGATCTTGTGCGCGGCCGCCATGACGCCGGTGCCCAGCGTCTTCGTGAGATAGAGCACGTCTCCGGGCTGGGCGCCGTAGTTGCGCACCACGCGGTCGGGGTGGACGACGCCCATCACTGCCAGGCCGAACTTGGGCTCGTCATCTTCGATGGTGTGGCCGCCTACCACGATGGTGCCGGCCTCCCAGGCCTTGTCGGCGCCGCCGCGCACCACCTCGCCGGCCACGTCGGGCCCCAGCGAGCTGGGGAAGGCCATCAGGTTGAGCGCCACGACCGGCTTGGCGCCCATGGCGTAGACGTCGGAGATGGCATTGGCCGCGGCCACGCGCCCGAAGTCGTAGGGGTCGTCCACCACGGGGGTGAAGAAGTCGGTGGTGAGCACCACGGCGATGTCGTCGGTCAGTTTGTACACGGCGGCGTCGTCGCTCGTAGAGAAGCCCTGCAGCAGGTTGGGGTCGGGCTCATGCGGGGTGATGTGGGAGAGGATCTCCTGAAGCTGCTCGGGGCTCCACTTGGCCGAGCAGCCGCCCTTGGCGGCGAGCTTGGTGAGGCGCAGGGGCTCGCCCGCTGCCATGGCCGCAAGTGCGCGGGCGATAGGGGCGGAGATGTCGCAGGTTGCGTCTTGGTCGGTCATGGGGCGGCTCCTTTCGGCCGTCGGGGCGGAATGGGTCATGGGGTCGTGGGCCCCCTACAGCTTCGTGTACGCGCCCGTCTCGTCCAGGCCGTGTACGTCGGCGGCGATGGCGGGGGTCTGACGGGCGAGCACCTCGCGGGCAGCCCCGAGAAGGGCGGCGTCCATGCGAAGCGAGATGCCGCACCCGGCGCTGATGGCGGTGGGCGTGGGGATCATCGTGAAGGCAAGGCCGGCGGCGGCGAGCGCCTTGTCGGCCGCCATCGCAAGATGCGTCCCCTCAAACGACAGGACTACCTCGGAATACATGTCACATCCAAACGCGCGCAGGCCCCACGCCAGGCGTTTGCCCAAGCGGGGCCTGCGCGCAATCGCATCTATAGTACTTACAGCGTGATGGTCTTGGCGGCTTCCTGCATGCGCGACAAGATGTCGTACATGTTGGACACCTCGCCCACCTCGAGCTTCTCGGACAGGCCGTAGAAGTTCAGGCAGGTGCCGCACACGAGCACCTCGCAGCCGCGCTCGATGAGCTTCTTGCAGCTCTCCACCACCTGGGGCTCCTCGCCGCAGACGAGCTTGACGCCGGAGTTCATGAAGAGCACCGAGCTGGGCACGTCGTCGGACTCAGACAGCGTATAGATGGCCATCTTCATGAGGTTGCGGCCCAGGGTGGGGTCGCCCTCGCCCACGTGGTCCTTGCCCACGAAGAAGGCGTAGCCCGAGCCGGTGGAGCCCAGGCCGGCGAGCACGGGGGCCTGCGCGGCCTCGCCCTGCTCAGTCGCCTCGCCGGAGAACTTCACCAGGTAGCCGCCCTCGATGGTCTCAACGGCGAAGCCCAGGCCCTGCTTCTGGGCCAGACGGGAGAGGTTCTTGACGGCCGTGTCGTTGTCGACCTTGATCTGCACGTCGGTGGCGCCCTCGCCGAGAGCCTTCTTCACCATGACGAGGGGCATGGGGCACTGCTTGCCAAAAGCGTCGAGAAGCATGGGGGTTCCTTTCGTTAAACGGCTGACATTACGCGATACGCGAACTCGGAGCTCAGAACTCGAAACACAGCACGGCAGCACGCCGCACCGCAAACAACCGGCTACGGGCACACAAACAGCCCGAGTATCGAGTATATAAATATGCGCAGAGATATGGCGGCAGAATCGCCCGGCCGGCGTGAGCGGCGGCATCGGGCGCGTCAAAAGCATCAAGGGCGGGTGCAGAATTCCCGCCGGGTCTGTGGCACACCATAGCACACGCCGCGCGGGCTGGTTTGACAATTCGGCGAGCCGCCACAGTATTGCAAAAGCCACGCCGCGTTTTTTGCTACCCTCAATCCCATGAGAGACGAGGCACCTCGCAGATGACTCACCGACGAAAGAGGCTCAACGTGACCGATGACGCCCAGCGCGCGCTTTTGCGCAAGCTCCCCCAGGTAGACGAGGTTTTAAACGACCCACACGTCGCCATGCTCGCCCAGAACGTCCCCCACAGCGTAGCCGCCGACCACGTGCGCGCCGCCGTGGACCAGGTGCGCGCGGGCATCCTCGACGGATCTGTGACCGACGTGAGCAAAGACGACATCACGGCACGCGCGGTGCTGGCGCTGCTGGCCCTGGCCGAGCCGTCGCTGCGCCGCGTGATCAACGCCACGGGCGTCATCATCCACACCAACCTGGGCCGCTCGGCGCTCGCCCCGCAGGCCATCGCCGCCGTGAACGACGTCATCGCCGGCTACTCCACCCTGGAGTACAACGTGCAGACCATGGCGCGCGGCAGCCGCCACGACCACTGCGAGCGCCTGCTGTGCGCCCTCACCGGCGCCGAGGCCGCCATGGCCGTCAACAACAACGCCGCCGCCGTACTCATCGTGCTCGCCGAGTTCGCCGCAGGCAAGAGCGCCGTCGTGAGCCGCGGCGAGCTCGTGGAGATCGGCGGGTCCTTCCGCATCCCCGACATCATGGAGTACTCCAACGCCCACATGATCGAGGTGGGCGCCACCAACAAGACGCACCTGCGCGACTACGAGCGCGCCATCACGCCCGACACCGCGATGCTGCTCAAGGTGCACCCCTCCAACTACCGCATGGTTGGCTTCACCGAGACGGTGAGCGCCCGCGAGCTTGCCGGCGTGGCGCGCAAGGAGAACGAGAGGCGCGCCGCCCTGGGCCAGGAGCCGCTGCTCGTGTACGAGGACCTGGGGTCGGGCGCCTTCGTAGACCTGTCGTTCTTGGGCCCGGAGGCCGACCCCACGGTGGCCGAGGCGCTCAAGGGCTGCGGCCTGGTGAGCTTCTCGGGCGACAAGCTGCTGGGCGGCCCCCAGGCGGGCATCATCGTGGGCAGCAAGGAGCACATCGACCGTCTCAAGAAGAACCCCCTGGCACGCGCCCTGCGCCTGGACAAGATGACCCTGGCCGCGCTCGAGGCGACGCTTCGCCTCTACCTCGACCCGCAGGCGGCGCGCCGCGACATCCCCACCGTGCGCATGCTCACCGCCACGGCCGACGAGCTCGACCCCATGGCCCGCGAGCTGTGCGCCAACATCGAGGGCACCGCGCAGGGCGGCCTTGCGTGCGAGGTGATCGACGAGGTGTCGCGCGCCGGCGGCGGGTCGCTTCCGCTCTACGACATCCCCACGCGCTGCGTGGCCGTTGCCTTCAACGTGGGCAGCGCCATCGACTGCGAGCGCTACCTGCAGACCAAGCGCCAGGTGCCCATCGTGGCGCGCATCAAGAACGAGCGCCTGCTCATCGACGTGCGCACCCTCATGGGGCCCGGCGAGGCCGGCGAGGTGGCGGCCGCCCTGGCAGACTACGCGCGACTCCAGAGCCGCGCCGAATCGAGGTAGACAGACATGGCACAGAAGACCAACGCCTCGCTCGTGCTGGGCACGGCAGGCCACATCGACCACGGCAAGTCGTCGCTCGTGCGCGCCCTCACCGGCACCGACCCCGACCGCCTGGAGGAGGAGAAGCGCCGCGGCATCACCATCCAGCTCGGCTTTGCCCAGCTTAAGCTGCCCAGCGGCAGGCACATGGGCGTGGTGGACGTGCCGGGCCACGAGCGCTTCGTGCGCCAGATGGTGGCTGGCGCCACGGGCATCGACGTGGCCCTGCTCGTGGTGGCCGCCGACGACGGCATCATGCCCCAGACGGTGGAGCACTTGGCGGTGCTGCGCCTGCTGGGCGTGAAGCGCCTGCTCGTGGCCATGACCAAGATCGACCTGGTAGACGAGGAGTGGGTCGAGTTCATGCGCGGCGAGATTGCCGCCTACATGCAGGGCACCCCCTACGCGGGCTGCCCCATCGTGGCGTGCTCCAGCCGCACGGGCGCGGGCCTGGACGAGCTTCTCGCCGCCATCGACGAGGCCGCCAAGGGCGTGGAGCGCATCCACGACCAGGGCGGCATGCGCATGCCCATCGACCGTGCCTTCACGGTGAAGGGCTTCGGCACCGTGGTGACGGGCACGCTGTGGTCGGGCTCGGTGGGCGCAGGCGACGAGCTTGAGCTGCTCGTGTCGCACAAGCGCTCGCGCGTGCGCTCGGTGCAGATGCACGGGGCCGACACCGAGCGCGCCTACGCGGGCAACCGCGTGGCCGTGTGCCTCTCCGACCTGGCGCTTGACGAGGTGCATCCCGGCGACTTCCTCGCCGCACCCGGCACCGTGCAGGCCTCCAACAGGTTCGACGCGCGCTTCGAGTACCTCGACCCCTTCTCCACGGGAGGCGTGCTGGAGAGCGGCGCGCGCGTGCGCATCGCCCACGGCACGCGCGAGGTGGAGGGGCGCATCCTGAGCCTGGAGGGCCAGCAGGCCTTCAAGCCGGGCAGCTCCAACCTCGTGCAGGTGCGCCTCGACGAGGACCTGCCGCTCTCTTTCCGCGACCGCTTCGTGGTGCGCACGCTCACGCCGGCGCGCGTCATCGGCGGCGGCGGAGTGCTGAGCGCCCACCCCAAGCGCCGCAGCACCCTTTCGGCCAGCGAGGAGGGCGCAGTGCGCGCGCTCGACCACGACGACGTGGCCGGCGCCGTGGAGGCCTTCGTGCGCGGGGCCGGCAGGCCCGTGCGCGCATCCGAGGTGGCGGCCGGCCTGGGCGTGGGGTGCGACCTGGTGGCCAAGCCCTTCGAGGCGCTCTCGCAGGCGCGCGACGTCGTGAGCCTGGGCGGGGCCGCAAGCGGCGCCGACGGGGTGGCGATCGCCCCCAAGGCCTGCGTGCAGAGGCTCGGCGCCGCCATCGAGAAGGCCCTGCTCGCCTGGCATGCGGCACACCCCGACGAGGCCGGCGTCAACAAGGCGGCCCTGCGCGAGCAGGTGTGCCCCGAGGTGAGCCAGGAGGTGTTCGACGAGCTGGTGGCGGGCTGCCCCAACGCGGTGGCCTTCGAGGGCAAGGTGTCGCACAAGACCGCAGGCGCCGGCGCCCAGGTGCGCGCCCAGGCAGCACGCGCAGCCCTGCTCGACGTGTACCGCGCGGCTGGCTGCTGGCCCGCAAGCGCCGAGGAGTCCATCGCCCAGGCAGGCCTGGACCTCAAGGCCGGCAGGCGCGCCCTGGGCGAGCTGGAGCGCGAGGGGGCTCTCGTGCGCTACGCCGCGCCCGACTCCTACATGGAGGCCGGCGCCCTGGAGGGCCTCAAGGAGAAGGCGCGCGCCTGGCTCGCCGAGCGCGGCAGCGCCACGGCGGCCGAGCTCAAGGAGGCCATGGGCACCACGCGCAAGTACGCGATGCCCCTGCTCGAGCACTTCGACGCCTGCGGCCTCACGCGCCGCGACGGCGATGTACGAACCTTGTGCAAGCCTTAAACCCCTCCGGCAACGCGCTGCTTCTTGCATATAATTGCGCAGTCTGTTGCAATTGCATTTCACGGAGATGGATGGGGCCTGGTGGTTCCCGCGGTCTTCAAAACCGTTGCGGGGCGCGCAGAACGTCTCGGGTGTGTTCGATTCACATGCATCTCCGCCAAGGAAACTGGCAAGCCCTCCCCACGCAAACGCGTAAGGAGGGCTTTTTGGTGCGCGAGGGGTGGGCGGCGAGGCAGGGCGAACGTCCGGAGGGCGCGGGAAAAGGCGGGGCACGCTCGCATGGGCGGCCTCGCCAACAGCACAAAACGCCATGGTTCCTCTCGAGACGGGCCTCTGTACGCACGCCGCATCCCAAGCGCCTCTCACCGCTTTGCGCGGGTACATCTCGTAAGGGAAGACTACACTACCCCCGTATCGATAAGCCTCGGCCGCTCAGCGCATCTTTATTCTGCAATCTTGCCACGCGGCTTGCCCGAGGTTCCCATTTCATGCCTTCATACATGGTTGGAGCAGTTTCCAGCCCTGAGCAACAGGAGGTTTTTTATGCAGCAAAAGCTCTCACGTAGGACGTTTGCCCTTGCAGGTGCCTGCGGGCTTGCCCTGGCCGGGGTGGCCGGCGCGGCGTTTGCCGCCGACGACAAGGCGGCCAAGGACACATCCGGTAAGGCAGACACCGCAAAATCCGACGCCGCCTCTAAGGCCCCCGAGCTTTCCGGCACCATGAAGGTCGTCGCCACGAACGACACCTACACGCCCCTCTTCGACAAGTTCACCGAGGAGACCGGCGTCAAGGTGGAGGCCATCTCCATGTCTTCCGGCGAGGTCCTCTCCAAGCTGCGCGCCGAGGGCGGCACGCCCGATGCCGACCTGTGGTTCGGCGGCGGAATCGACGCCTTCATGAGCGCGGCTGAGGACGGCCTGCTCCAGAAGGTCGAGTTCGACGTTGCCGAGCAGATCGACCCCACCTACCGCGACGCCGACGGCTACTGGTACACCAAGGGCATCACCATCGTCGGCTTCGTGACCGACAACGAGCTTCTGGCCGAAATCGGCGCCGAGGCCCCGCAGAGCTGGGACGACCTGCTCGATCCCGCCCTGGCTGGCGAGATCGTCATGTCCAACCCCGCCGTCTCCGGCACCAACTACGCCGTCGTGAACGCGCTGCTCCAGTCCAAGGGCGAGGAGGAGGGCTGGAAGTACTTCCAGGACCTCGACGCCAACATCGCCTACTACGCGCGTCGCGGCTCCGACCCCGTCAAGAAGGTCACGGCCGGCGAGTTCGCCGTGGGCGTCACTTACATCGACGGCACGGTCGACACGATGATCGGCGACCTCGACTGCTCCGTCATCTACCCCACCGACGGCATCCCCTGGGTGCCCGAAGGCGTCGCCGTCTTTGCCAACGGCGAGAACTCCGAGGCCGCCGCGTACTTCATCGAGTGGCTCTTCAGCGACGACGCCAACCTCGTTCTGCTCTCCCAGATCGACCAGAAGACTGCCGTCAAGGTCATCAAGCCCAGCATGGAGGGCATCGAGCTGGATTACGACACCTCCATCCTCATGAAGGAGGACCTGTCGTTGTTCGGCAGCCAACGCGAGGACATCCTGGCCGACTTCGAGGTCCTGATGGGCGACAAGGCCGTTGAGGAAGAGTAGGGCAATCGACATAGCCCTCGTCGCAATCCTGGCATTGGGGGTAGGTCTCTTTGTGGCCTACCCCCTTGCTTTGATTCTGGGGCGCTCCCTCGTCGGGCCCGACGGGCTCACGCTGTCCCTGCTGGGCGAGGTGTGGTCGTCATACCGGCTCTCGCTTGAGCACAGCGTGGCCACGTCGCTGCTCTGCGCGCTGCTCACCACAGCGGGGTCGCTTGCTGTGGCGCTCGTTGTCGCCACGAGTCGAGGGCTGCCGCGGACACTCCTGCGCGCAGGTGTGCTCGTGAGCATGGTGAGCCCGCCCTTCATCTCCTCGCTTGCCTACATCCAGCTCTATGGCCGGCGCGGCTGGATCACCCATGGTCTTCTGGGCCTTTCGGGCAACCCCTACGGCTTCTGGGGAATCGTCCTCATGCAGACCGTCTCGTTCATCCCGCTGGGAGCCTTGCTGCTCATCGGGGTGCTCGAGAAGGTCGACCTCGACGCGGCGCGCGCCGCCCGCGACCTGGGTGCCCGGCCTTCGCACGTCCTGCGAGACGTGGTGATTCGCCTCATCGCCCCCGGCATCGCGGTCGTCGCCCTGCTCACCTTCGCACGCTCCCTTGCCGACTTCGGCACGCCGGCCATCATCGGCGGCCGGTACAACACGCTTGCAAGCGACATCTACCTCAAGCTCATCGGCTACTCGAACCTCGAGATGGCCGCGGCCATGAACATCTACCTGCTGCTCCCCTCTCTCGCTGCGTTCCTTGGGTATCGTCGGCTTATGGGACGCTCTCAGCGCATGGCCGGCTCGGCACGTGCCCGCACGGGTTCGATCGACCTGCGCCTGAGAGCCTGCGGACCGCTCGGGTGGCTCTGCCTGGCAGCGAGCGCTCTCTTCTATATGGTCAGCGCGCTGCAATACGCGTGCATCTTCGCGGCGGGGTTCTTGCGCAGGACGGCCTCGGGCTACGTCCCAACCCTTGAGTACTGGGAGAAGTTCCTGAGCGTTGACGGGGCCACGTTTGCGCGCAGCGTCACCTACGGCCTCATCGTCTCTGTCCTGGGAACCCTCTTCGCGCTCGTCTTGGCCTACTACGTGAACAAGCGCCGCATCCGGGGAGGGTCGCTGCTCGACCTGGCAAGCGCCCTGCCCTTCATCGTGCCCGGGCCATGCTTTGGCCTGGGATACATCCTGGCGTTCAACTCGGCCCCGCTCAAACTCACGGGCACCGCCCTCATCGTCATGGCATGCATGCTCTTCAAGCAGCTCCCCACCACCTCGCGCATCGGCGCGGCGGCTCTCGCCCAGATACCCGACGAACTGGAGCGCAGCGTCCACGACCTGGGAGGATCGCGCCTTGCGGCCCTGCGCGACGTCATCCTCCCGCAGCTGAGGCCGGCGTTCTTCACGTGCTTCGCCTACGCGTTCTCAAGCTGCATGACCACGGCGGGCGCCATCATCTTCTTGGTGTCGCCCGGAAGCCAGGTGGCGGTGTTCGCCCTGTTCGACGCGGCCTACACCGGCGACTACCCCCTGGCCTCGCTCATCGCGGCGGCCATCATCGTTGTGACCGTTGCCGTGGACGGTGTCGCATTTGCCCTGGCAGGAAAGGCAGGCTCCGATGTTTCTCGAGCTTGATGGCGTGTCGAAATCCTTTGCAGGTCGCCCCGCCGTGTGCGAGCTGTCGCTGGGCGTGGAGCAAGGCGAGCTCATGTGCATCCTGGGCTCCTCTGGCTGCGGCAAAACGACGGTGCTCAATATGGTGGGCGGCTTCCTTGCTCCCGATGAGGGGCGCATCTTGCTCGACGGGGCCGACATCACGAGCCGAGGGGCGGAAGAACGCCCCGTTGCCACGGTCTTTCAGTCATACGCGCTCTTCCCGCACATGGACGTGGCGCACAACGTAGGTTACGGCCTGAAGTTCCAGGGGGTGCGAGGCCAGGCTGCCAAAGAGCGCGTCGAGCGATACCTCGACCTTGTGGGCCTGGGTGAATATGCCTCGGCGCATGTGCAGGAGCTGTCGGGCGGCCAGCAGCAGCGCGTGGCGCTTGCCCGCTGCTTGGCCATCGAGCCTAAGGTCTGCCTGCTCGACGAGCCGTTCTGCAACCTGGACGCCAAGCTGCGTGTTCGCATGCGCTCCGAACTCAAAGACATCCAGCGCGCCACGGGTACCACGATGCTCTTCGTGACCCACGACCAGGAGGAGGCACTCGCCCTGGGCGACCGCATGGCCGTCATCGACGCAGGCCGCTTGCAGCAGGTAGGCGCCCCGCTCGAGGTGTTCCGCAACCCTGCCAACGATTTCGTGCGCGACTTCCTCGGCACCGAGCAGCTTGTTTGGCATGAAGGAGAGCTATTCAAGAAGCTGGCCTAAAGGGGGCGGGCATCGCCGCCCCCAGCTGCCGACAAGCCGCACCCTACCAGCTCGCGCAAAGTTACCCCAGCGCGGTGGGCGCGTCCCTCCCCTACGCCTCCCGGCGCTCGAGGAGCTGGGCAAAGTCGGCGAGGAGGCGGGTGGCGAGGGCATCCCAGGAGAGGGCGGTCGTGTCGCAGGGCACGGCAGGGTCGGCAAGGCTCGCGGCCAGCTCGGCGGCCAGGCGCGCCTCGAAGGCGGGCAGGTCGGACGCCACGGGCACGTCCACGTCGCGCATGGCAGGCAGCTCCACGTAACGCACGGGCGCCGCGGGCAGGCGGCCGTCGAGCCAGGGGCGCACGCCGGGCAGGTCGCTCACCACCACCTTGCAGCCGCACGCCATCGCCTCCACCACCACGAGCGGCAGGCCCTCGTAGAAGCTCGGCAGCACGAAGGTGTCGCACGAGCGGTAGAGGCACGCGAGCTCGGCGGGGACCATCTTGCCCGTGAGCGCCACCTTGTGGCGCGAGGCGCGCGCGAGCTCCTCGATAGCGGCGCTCTCGGACTCGTCGCCTGCGCCTCCTACCAGGTAGACCTCCAAGTCGTCCAGCTCGCGGGGCAACGCGTCGAGGCTGCGCACGAGGCTTGCCACACCCTTGGCGAAGGCGATCTTGCCCACGTAGAGCACGCGGGGCGGGCGGCCCGGCCCCATCGGCAGCGCCGTGGCACCCTCCCGCTGGAACACCGAGGCGTCGTAGCCCGTGCCGAGCACGCCCACGCGGGCCGGGTCCATCCCGTAGATGTCGGCGATAGTGGCGCGCATCCCCTCATGCAGGCCGTACACGAGGTCGAGCCCCCGGATGCCCGCCACGATGCGCTCGCGCTCAAGTGTGTGCTGGCGCATCTGGCGCAGGTCGCTCGAGTGGCTGAGGCCCGCCACGGGCAGCTCGGGTAAGAGCTCGCGCACCCAGGACGTGAGCAGGTAGAGGTGGTGGCAGAAGACGACGTCGGGCTGCAGGGCCGCGACCGCCTCGCGCAGGCGGCGCTCAAACGCCGCGCGGAACTGCTCCACCATCTCGCCCGTCATGTCGCGGTAGCGCGTGGCGCGATAGGGCATCACGTCGCTCATGCCCACCACGGGAAAGGGCAGCTCGTCCGTCTCGAAGCGCACCGGGTAGACGTCCACGCCACTGGGGAGCGCCGGCACGTCGCCCGGGCCGATGCCACAGACCACGGCCTGCTCGCAGCCCTGGCGGGCGCACGCGGCCACCACCTGCGAGAGGTAGACGCCGCTGCCGGTGGAGTCGGGCTTTTGGGCCGTGACGTGCAGGATGCGATACGGGCGCTGGACTTGCATGGGCGGCTCCTAAGCCTTGAGGCGGGCAATCTCGTCGGCGTAGCCGTCGAGCGTGTCGTGCGGGGTTTCCAAGAAAAAGGGCAGGTCGCGAAGGGCGGGATGGCGCGTCACGGCCCGCAGCGCCTCAAAGCCGATGTAGCCCTGGCCGATTGCGGCGTGGCGGTCCTTGTGGGCGCCGAGCGGGTTCATCGAGTCGTTGAGGTGGATGGCGTGCAGGCGCTCCAGCCCCACCACGCGGTCGAACTCGGCGAGCACGCCGTCAAGGTCGTGGGCGATATCGTAGCCGCCGTCCCACACGTGGCAGGTGTCCAGGCACACGCCGAGATGGTCGGCGAGCTCCACGCGGTCGATGATGGCGCGCAGCTCCTCGAAGGTGCGCCCGACCTCGGTGCCCTTGCCCGCCATGGTCTCGAGCAGCACGAGCGTGGTCTGCTCGGGGGCGAGCACCTCGTTGAGCACCTCGGCGATCTTCTCCACGCCCACCTGCGCGCCCTGGCCCACGTGCGAGCCGGGGTGGAAGTTGTACATCTGGTGCGGCGTGGCCTCCATGCGCGCGAGGTCGTCGGCGAAGGTCGCCCGCGCGAACTCGCGCACCTCGGGCTTGGCCGCGCAGGCGTTGAGCGTGTAGGGCGCGTGCGCCAGGATGGTGCGGATGCCGTGGCCTGCGCAATAGGCGTGGAAGGCCTCGACGTCGGCCGGGTCGATGTCCTTGGCCTTGCCGCCCCGGGGGTTGCGCGTGAAGAACTGGAAGGTGTTGGCGTCGATGGACACGGCCGCCTTGGCCATGGCCAGGTAGCCCTTCGAGGCCGACAGATGGCATCCGATGGTGAGCATGAAGAAAACCTTTCGCAGGTCAAAACAGCAGACAAGGGGCATGGGCGCAAGCCCGAAGCTGGCAAGCAGCCGCCAGGCGCGACATGCCCAAACGATTGTCGCAGGTCAGATGGCGTATATGAGCAGAGTCCGCAGCGAGCAAGCAGCCTCCAACCCCGACGCGCCCGTGCGCCACGCACTAGCCAAGCGGCATAAACAGGCGCGGGGCCCACCCCATGACGGGCAGGCCCCGCAACGCCCTCGCGCATAGCGTGGAGAAACCGCCGGCACCGACGCGCCAGCGCGTAGCGCCCCCCGCTACTCCGCGGCGAGGAACGCCTTGTAGCCGCGGTAGGTCTCGTACACGTCGGCCTTGCTCACGACCTCCCAGGGTGCGTGCATGGAGAGCACCGGCACGCCGCAGTCGATGACCTGCATGCCGTACTCGGCCAGGATGTAGGCGATGGTGCCGCCGCCGCCCAGGTCCACCTTGCCCAGCTCGGCGGTCTGGAAGGCGACGCCGCCCTCGTTCATGATGCGGCGGATGCGCGCCACGTACTCGGCGTTGGCGTCATTGGAGCCGGACTTGCCCCGCGAGCCCGTGTACTTGTTGAACGTGAGACCATGGCCCAAGTAGCAGATGTTCTTGGCCTCGAACGAGCTGGCGAAGCTCGGGTCGAAGGCAGCCGACACGTCGCTGGAGAGCATCCAGGAGTTGGCCAGGCAGCGGCGCAGGGGCAGGTCGCCCTGCTCGCCGGCCAGGGCGAGGATCTCGGCCATCGTGTTCTCGAAGAAGCGGCTCGTCATGCCCGTGGCGCCCACCGAGCCGATCTCCTCCTTGTCCACAAGCAGGGTGACGGCGGTGCGGGCGGGACAGTCGGCCTCGAGCTGGGCGAGCAGGCTCGGGTAGGCGCAGACGCGGTCGTCGTGGCCGTAGCCGGCGATAAGCGAGCGGTCCAGGCCGCAGTCGCGCGCACGGCCGGCGGGGACGACCTCGAGCTCGGCGCTCATGAGGTCCTCCTCCTCGATGCCGTACTTCTCGTGCAGGATGGCCAGAGCGTTCTTCACCACGAGGTCCTTGCCCTCGGCGGGCTTGTCGGCCTCCCCGGCCTCGCCGGCCTCGGCAGGCTTCACCACAAGCGGGCGGTTGCCCACGATCACGTCGAGCATCTCGCCGTCGATGACCTCGGAGGCCTTCTTGCCCATCTGCTCGCTTGCCAGGTGAATGAGCAGGTCGGAGATGTAGAGCACGGGGTCGGACGGGTCCTCACCCACGCACACCTGCACGCTCGTGCCGTCCTGCAGGGCAACGACGCCGTGCAGGGCCAGCGGCAGGGCCACCCACTGGTACTTCTTGATGCCGCCGTAGTAGTGCGTGTCGAGGCGCGCGACCTCGTTGGTCTCGTCGAGCGGGTTCTGCTTCACGTCGAGACGCGGCGAGTCGATGTGGGCGCCCAGGATGTTGAGGCCCTCCTGGAGCGGCTTGGTGCCGATGTGCGCGAGCAGGATGGTCTTGCCGTAGGCGTGGGCGTACACCTTGTCGCCCGCCTTGAGCTGACGGCCCTGGGCCACGCACTCAGAGAGCGGCTGGTAGCCGGCGGCCTCGGCCAGCTTGATGGCAGACGCGCAGCACTCGCGCTCGGTCTTGTTGTCGGAGATGAAGTCGATGTAGCGGGCGCACAGCGCGTCGAGCTCGGCCAGCTGCTCGTCGTTGTAGCCCTTCCATGCGTTGGGACGTTCCATGCTTCTGGGCATCCTTTCTCGTTGTGTTCGTCAAACCTCGCAAGGATACACCAGCGTTGTTACGCCCTCGTGCGGATTGTGCCGCATGCAGCCGAAATGCCGAGAGCGCCACACGGCCCTGGCCAACCAGGACGCCCCGGACGCCCCAAACCCGCTGATACCGTGCGAGGGCGGGTCATGCGGCGCGGGGCGCGGGGCATCTGCTAGTATCGGGCACATGTGAATTCGTCTGCCTCGGGCCGCCCGCGGCGGCCGGGGACTTTGGGAGAGACCCGCATGATCTTTGAAGCGATGATTGTGGACGACGAGGCGCCCGCCCGCGTCGAGCTGCGCAACCAGCTCGAGCAGACCGGGCGCTTCAAGGTGGTGAGCGAGGCCGTGTGCCTGCAGGAGGCCCTCGCCAAGCTCAAGACCTCGGAAGTTGACGTGGCCTTCATCGACCACAACATCGTGGGCGCAGGCACGACGCTTCTGCCCGACAGCCTGGGCGAGCTTGCCAAGGAGCCGATGTTCGTGTTCATGACCGCCTACAGCGACTTTCGCGACGACCCCTTCGGCATGCAGCCCTTCGACTGGCTCACCAAGCCGGTGGAGGGAAAGCAGCTGCTCGACGTGGTAAGCCATCTGGAAGGCGCCTATCGCAAGGCGGTGCATGCCCATGAACGTACTCGTCTTTAACGCGGGCTCCAGCTCGCTCAAGTTCAAGCTCTTCGCCTACGAGGACGGCGCAGACTGGGCCGAGACGCACCCCCGCGAGCTTGCCGGCGGCATCGTGGAGCGCGTGGGCACCGAGGGCGCGCGCCTCGTGATGCACGAGAACGCCGGCACTGCCTGCGCCGACGCTCCCCTGCCCCATCAGACCACCAAGGCCGTCTGCGCGCCCACCTGCGCCGACGCGCTCGACATCGTGCTTGAGCACATCGCAGGGCCGGGCCGCGTGCTGGCGAACCTCTCCCAGGTAGATGCCGTGGGCCACCGCATGGCGCACGCCGGCGCCGAGTACGGCTGCTCTATGCGCGTCGACGACGCGGTCATCGCCACCGTGCAGCGCTACGCCCACCTCGCGCCCCTGCACAACCCCAGCGCCCTGGACGTCATCAAGCGCTGCGGCGAGGTCTTCGGCGACGTGCTGCAGGTGGCCTCCTTCGACACGGCCTTCCACCAGACCATCCCCGCGCGCAACTACGTGTACCCCATCCCCTATCGCTACTACGCTGAGCAGGGCATTCGCCGCTTCGGCTTCCACGGCATCTCGCACAAGTACGTGTCGCGCCAGGCCGCGAAGTTCCTGGGCAAGAGCGTGCGCGACCTCAAGATGGTGACGTGCCACCTGGGCGCGGGGGCGTCGCTGTGCGCCATCGACCACGGCATCAGCATGGACACCTCCATGGGCTACACGCCCCTGGACGGCATCATCATGAACACGCGCTCGGGCTCTGTGGACCCGGCCATCGTGACCGCCATCATGGAGAAGGAGAACCTCACGCCCGCCCAGATGGACCGCATGCTCAACCGCGAGAGCGGCATCCTGGGCGTGTCGGGCGTGTCGGGCGACCTGCGCGAGCTCAAGGAGGTCATCAAGCACGGCGACGAGCAGGCCGAGCTTGCCTACGACATCTTCCTGACCTCCATCCGGCGCACCATCGGCGCATACTTCTTCGAGCTGGCCGGCGTGGACGTCATCGTGTGCACCGCAGGCGTGGGCGAGAACGACCCCTACGCCCGCCGCCTCATCTTCCGCGGCCTGGAGCCCTTCGGCATCCAGATAGACGAGGAGCGCAACATGGTGGGCGGCAAGTCCGCCCGGCGCATCTCCACCGACACCTCCACCGTGGAGGTGCTCGTCATCCCCACCAACGAGGAGGCCGAGATCGCCCGCGACACCGCCCTCATCAGCGCCGGCGTGGACATCTCCGACCCCTGGGCCAACTAAGAAAAGCCGCAAGCCCGGGAATCGCCCCCATCCCTTGGGTTTTAAAAAGGTTTCCCCGCCTGACGCCCCCTGGGTTTCTGAACTCCCCCAGCCATACGAAGGCCCGCCGTTATGGTTCAAGCGCAGTTCCGCAGCCGCGCCACGCGCGGCGAGGACTGTCTGAGCATTGAACCATAACGGCGGGCCCCGGAAGACTCCCGTTAGTTCAGAACCCTAATCCCGCGTCAGCTTCCTGTGCAGTCGATGCGGGCGAGACGCCTCCTGCCCCAGGCGCGCCACACGGTCGTCCTGGTAGGAGGCGAAGTTGCCCTCGAACCAGTGCCAGCGGCCGGGGTTCTCGTCGTCGCCCTCCCACGCCAGGATGTGCGTGGCGATGCGGTCGAGGAACATGCGGTCGTGGCTCACGACCACGGCGCAGCCCGGGAAGGCAAGCAGCGCCTCCTCAAGCGACTCCAGCGTCTCGGTGTCGAGGTCGTTGGTGGGCTCGTCGAGGAGCAGCAGGTTGCCGCCCTGCTTGAGCGTGAGCGCCAGGTTCAGGCGGTTGCGCTCGCCGCCGGAGAGCATGCCGGCAAGCTTCTGCTGGTCGGAGCCCTTGAAGCCGAAGCTCGCCACGTAGGCGCGCGTCTGGAACTCCTGCGAGCCCACCTTGATGAAGTCGTAGCCGTCGCCCACGACCTCCCAGACCTTCTTCTCCGGGTCGATGCCGGAGCGGTTCTGGTCGACGTAGGAGATGCTCACGGTCTCGCCCACCTCGAGGGTACCGCCGGAGAGCTCTTCCAGGCCCACGATGGTCTTGAACAGCGTGGTCTTGCCCACGCCGTTGGGGCCGATGACGCCCACGATGCCGTTGCGCGGCAGCGAGAACGACAGGTCGTCGATGAGCACGCGCTCGCCGAAGCACTTGCGGATGTTCTTGGCCTCCAGGACCTTCGCGCCCAGGCGCGGGCCCACGGGGATGGTGATGTCGGTGAGGTCGTTCTTCTTGAACTGACGGGCCTGCGCCTCCATCTCCTCGTAGCGGTCGAGACGCGCCTTGTTCTTGGCCTGGCGCGCCTTGGGACTGGAGCGCACCCACTCCAGCTCGCTCTGCAGCCTCTTGACGAGCTTCTCCTGCTGCTGGCCCTGAAGGGCGAGGCGGCGGGCCTTCGTGTCGAGGTAGGTGGAGTAGTTGCCCTCGTAGGGGTAGAGGTGGCCGCGGTCCACCTCGCAAATCCACTGCGCCACGTTGTCGAGGAAGTAGCGGTCGTGCGTGACGGCGAGCACCGCGCCGGGGTACTTGGCGAGGAACTGCTCGAGCCACAGCACGCTCTCGGCGTCGAGGTGGTTCGTGGGCTCGTCGAGAAGCAGCAGGTCGGGGGCCTCGAGCAGGATCTTGCACAGGGCCACGCGACGGCGCTCGCCGCCGGAGAGCACGTTCACGGGCGCGTCGGGGTCGGGGCACTGCAGCGCGTCCATGGCCTGCGAGAGCTGCGAGTCGAGGTCCCAGCCGTTGGCGGCGTCGATCTCGTCCTGCAGGCGGCCCATCTCGGCCATGAGGGCGTCGAAGTCCGCGTCGGGCGCGGTCATCTCCTCGCCGATCTGGTTGAAGCGCTCAACCTTGGCGATGACGTCGGCGAAGGCCATGCGGATGTTCTCCACCACGGTCTTGGTCTCGTCGAGCGGGGGCTCCTGCTCAAGCAGGCCCACCGTGAAGCCGGGGGTGAGCCTGCACTCGCCCGCCGAGCACTCCAGGCGGCCGGCCATGACCTTGAGCAGGGTGGACTTGCCCATGCCGTTGGGACCCACCACGCCGATCTTGGCGCCGGGGAAGAAGCCCATCGTCACCTCGTCGAGGA
>CAVJGP010000057.1:0-18453 GCA_963648855.1 Alistipes onderdonkii
GAGCGGTATACCTGGTACTATGCTGGCATATCCGCGCTGGAGGTGAGGCATGTTCGAGTTCATCCGCGAGTTTCAGGTTCTGGCTGAGCATCTGAACTTCACAAGCGCGGCTCGCGAGCTGGGGCTCTCGCAGTCGGGTTTGAGCCGGCATATGGCCGCCTTGGAGCACGAGCTGGGGTTTGCGCTGTTGGTTCGCAACCCCGTGAAACTGACGCAGGCGGGCGCGCATTACCTCGAGCATGTCGGCGCTTTGCTCGGCAGCCACGACCGACTGGTATGCGAGTGCGTCGACCTTTCCAAAAAGAGGCAGTCGCCGCTGCGGATTGCCATGGCGGAGCCGAACGGGCAGTCCGCGTGCATGGCGTATTCCATCCTCGCGGCCATGCATGACGAGGACGCTGGCTTTTCCTATGAGCTGGTGGCCGAGAGGGCCAAAACGGTCGAGCAGCTTGTAAGTGAGTCTGTCGCGGACGTCGCTCTTGCCTATTGCGCCCCGGGCGATGGGGCACATCAGGTTGATGCGGGCAACCCTAACGAATGGGGCGACCAGGATCGCGCCGTTGTCTACGACTTCATGTACAACGAGCCTCTGAGCGCGTGGGTCCACGAGGCCAACCCGGTTCTGGATGAGGGCGCGAGGCTCGAAGACCTTGCGGCATGTTGCGTTCCCGTCTCGTCGAACCGCATGTTCAAGACATTGACGGACGGCATCTGCGCGCTGCTCGGCGGGCGGGGCCGCACTCCAAAAACGCGCACCAAGGACGCCTCGTCTCTCAGCGAGTTTCTCGTCATGCTCAAAGAGGACGAGGTGGTGCTCGCGTCGAGGTTTTCGCGCTACATGGCGGCCAGCGTCAACCCCTGCGCATGCGAGGTGCGATTCTCCTCGGGAACGACCCTGGTGGGACCTGTGTACCTCGTGTACCGGGCAGTTGACGACAACCCGGCTTTGCAACGGTTCGTCTCACGTTTTCGGCATGAGGCAGGCAAGCATCAGGCGCAGGTACGCCGGGAGATGCGGGCGTAAGAGGACGTATCACCCGGGGCACAGGCCTGCGGGTGGTCGGCACGTTCGGGCACCTCGTGGCTCAGGGAACCCATCGTCCGGCAGCCGCCCCCTACCAGTCGATGTACACCCCGCTGGGGCCGATGATCTCTTGGGTGAGGTTGTAGCAGTAGCCCAGGGGGTCGGACTCAAGGCCGATGGACTCGTGGGTGGCGGCGAGGTCGGAGGTGTAGTCCTTGAGCTTGAACACCTGGTGCCAGTCCGAGGAGATGTGGTTGATGAGCGGCGTCCACGCCAGGTCGGTGATGGTGGCGCGGCCCTTGGTGCCCAGGCGCTCGAAGGCGCAGGTGAAGCACCCTTCCACGTTGGCGTAGGAGTAGGGCTGATTGGAGAGGAAGTTGCCCAGCGAGAACACCACGAGCGTGCTCGTGCCCGTGGGGTTGCCCGCATCGTCGACGCCGTAGTGCCACTCGATGGGCTGGATGACGTGCGGCCCGAAGCCGATGACGAGGTCCACCCCCAGGTTGGCGAGCAGCTGGGCGTAGTGGCGCTGCAGGTCGTTGGGGTAGAAGTCGTTCTCGGTGCCCCAGCTCATGGCCACGATCACCACGTCGGCCACCTCGTGGGCGCGGGTGACGTCGGCGGTGATGGCCTCGTCGGAGGCCTCGGCCACGCTCCAGGGGGCGCTTTCGGGCACGATGTAGCCGTTGAGGTAGTCGGTGTACGACAGGAAGGCAAAGGTCATTCCGTTGCGCTCGCAGGTGCGGATGCGGTCGCGGTCCTCCTGGCTCGTGAAGGTGCCCGTCACGAGCACCTGGGGGAAGTTCGCCCAGGTGTTGCTGGAGTTCTGGATGCCCTCAAGCCCGACGTCGAGGCAGTGGTTGGTGGCCGTGGTGGCCAGGTTCCAGCCAAAGCCCGCCACCTGCTCGGCGATGCAGTTGGGCGAGTTGAACACGGGGTAGCCCGTGATGCCCAGGTAGTCGCCGCCCAGGATGGTCTCGATGTCGATGAAGTTGAGGTCGTGCGAGCTCACGATGTCGGCGACGCCCTGGTACATGGGGGTGAAGTCGTACAGGCCATCGTTCATCTCGCCGAGGTTGGCGTCGGCGGCCTCCACCACGGGGAAGTTCATGAGGTTGTCGCCCACGGCCGAGAGCGTGACGCGCCGGTAGGTCTCCTCGCACAGGGTAGGCTGCGGCTCCGGCGTGCGCTCCTGGGCCAGGGTCGCAAAGCGGGGCGACCTGCCGCCGGCCAGCGCGAGGCCTCCTGCTACGCCGCCCAGGCATACCAGCGCCGCAACGCCGCCTGCGGCCGCCAGGAACTCTCGGCGGCTGGCCTGCTTGCGCTGGGCGTGCAGCTCAAGGGCGCGGCTCGCCGTGCCGGGGCGGGTGGCACCGGGGCGTGCCTGGGGGCGGGGCGTCGGGTCTGGTTTTGCGAAGTGGCGTGCCGGCATGGGCTCCCTTTGCGTGTAGCTGGTATGGTTTGCCCCCGAAGGATAGCAGCAAAGGGAGGCTTGCGTGGCGCTCAGCGACGACGAACGGTATATGGGCCTGGCCCTGGAGCAGGCGAGGGCCGCAGCCGAGCTGGGCGAGGTTCCCATCGGCGCGGTGGTGGTGTGCGACGGGCAGGTGGTGGGCAGCGCCGGCAACAGGCGCGAGACGCAGGCCGACCCTGCGGCGCACGCCGAGTTCAGCGCCCTGCTGCAGGCCTCGCGCGCCCTGGGGCGCTGGAGGCTCACCGGCTGCAGCGTGTACGTGACGCTCGAGCCGTGCCTCATGTGCGCGGGCCTCATGGTGAACGCGCGCGTCGACCGCTGTGTCTTCGGGGCGCCCGACCCCAAGGGGGGTGCCGTGGGCACGCTCTACGACGTGAGCCACGACCCGCGCCTCAACCACGAGTTCGAGGTGGTGGGGGGCGTGCTGCAGGAAGAGTGCGCGCAGGTGCTGAGGGATTTCTTCAAGCGCCGCCGCGCCGAGGCGAAGGCCGCGAAGCTTGCCGCGCGAAGGGCTCAGACGTGCGACCAAGAGGGGTGCGCGTGCGCGCAGGCGCTGCCCTCGGGGGAGCCTTCGGAGTCCTCCCAGGGCGACGAATCTGAAAGAAAGGGCATAAAATAGCCCACTTTTCCTGCTCAAACGCCCTCTTTTTATGCATACCGCCGCGCGCGTGTGGCGAATGCGGCGCATATGCGGCATACTGCGAAACATGGAAAAGACATTCGCCGAGCTCGGGCTGAACGAGCAACTGCTCCAGGGCGTCGAGGCCCTGGGATTCACCGAACCCACGCCCGTGCAGGCCCAGGCCATCCCCTGGGTCCTGCAGGGCCGCGACGTCGTGGCCTCCGCCCAGACGGGCACGGGCAAGACGGCGGCCTTCACGCTGCCCGTGCTGCAGCTCGTGGGTGTCGCCCCCAAGGGCAAGAAGGCCCCTCGGGCCCTCATCATCACGCCCACCCGCGAGCTTGCCCAGCAGATCGACAAGGTGGCGGCCGCCCTGTGCCAGGCCACGGGCCAGCGTGTGGCCACCGTCATCGGCGGCGAGCGCTACGACCGCCAGATCAAGAGCCTCAAGGAGGGTTGCGACGTGCTCGTGGCCACGCCAGGCCGTCTCATCGACCTCATGGAGCACAACGACGCCGACCTGTCGCATGTGCAGGTGCTCGTGCTCGACGAGGCCGACCGCATGCTCGACATGGGCTTCTGGCCCAGCGTGCGCAAGATCGTGGCGCGCCTTCCCCGGCAGCGCCAGACGCTGCTGTTCTCGGCCACCATCTCCGGCGACATCCAGCAGAGCATGCCCACCATGCTGCACGACCCCGTGCTCGTGGAGATATCCCGCTCGGGCCAGACGGCCGACACCGTGGAGCAGCGCCTGGTGCCCGTGGTGCAGGGACAGAAGGTCTCCCTGCTCACCCACCTCATCGAGGCGGGCAACCCCAAGCGCGTGCTCGTGTTCTGCCGCACCAAGCAGCGCGTGGACTCCGTGGCGGCCGCCCTCGAGCGCGGCGGCCTCAAGGTGGGCGTCATGCATGCCGATCGCGCACAGCGCCAGCGCGAGCAGGCTCTGGAGGGGTTCCGCTCGGGCAAGCTCTCCGCGCTCGTGGCCACCGACGTCATGAGCCGCGGCATCGACGTGTCCGACATCGACTGGGTGGTCAACTTCGACGTGCCGCTCGACCCGGAGGACTACGTGCACCGCATCGGGCGCACGGGCCGCGCCGGCGAGTCGGGCGTGGCGTTCACCTTCCTGGCGCCCGACGAGGTGGGCCCCCTGCGCGAGATCGAGTACTTCACCAAGCAGCTCGTGCCCGTGTGGGAGCCGGAAGGCTTCACGTTTGCCCAGGGCCGCATCGTCCCCAACGAGAAGCGCGCCACCTCGCGCACCCAGCGCAGCGTGTTCAGCGGCTCGCGCTCGCGCGGCCGCGGGCCTGCCGGCGGGCGTTTCGGCAGGCATTCCTAGGCGCGTCGCGCCCGCTACTGATTGAAAGGCAGCGAAGATACCGATGAGCGACATCAACGCATCCTTGGACAACCCCATCGACCGCAGGTCAGTCGTGAAGGCGGGACTGGCCTTCGGCGGCCTGGTGTGCGCGTCCTTCCTGGGCGGCTGCTCCCTTCTGGGCATCGAGAACCCCAACGACGTGGAGTACGACGACGTCGACGACCCCGGCCTGGTGGAGTTCGAGAACGTCGAGATTCGCCTGAGCGTGGACCCGTCGTACTGGACGTGGCTCGTCTACGAGGACTCCTCCTCCGCGGACAACGGCAACCTCGTGGTGGGCGTCCCGGCCATCGCGGTGAACGGCGACGACTCGGCCCGCGTTATCTCCGACATGTACTGCAAGGTCATCAGCCCCAGCGGCGTGCAGCTTGCGAGCCTGGCCGACGTGTACGCCGACGACCTGCGCAACACGGGCAGCATGTCGGTGGGTCAGAGCTCCACGGGCACCATCTACTTCATGTTCCAGGGCTCGGGCAGCTACACCGTGCAGTTCGACAACATGCTCGGCCGTAAGCCCTCGGTGTCGTTCGACGTGAACTTCTCCGACGCGCCCCAGGGCGCCGCGCCCCTGCCGGCCAACATCAACGCGGCCAACGCCGAGCAGTCCGTGGTGCAGGGCACGTCCTTCAACGTGGGCGACGTGACCTTCACCTTCGGCACCGACACCTCGGCCTATGCGTGGGACACCGTGTCGCGCGAGGGCGACGAGTACTGGAACGGCCGCGCGGTGGTGGGCATCCCGGTGCGTGCCACAAACAATTCCACGTCGGTGTGGCACATGTCGCAGCTGCGCTACCAGATCTACTCGCCCTTCACCAACCAGGTGTCCGACGCGTCGTCTCTGTACGCCAACTCCGTCACCACGGTGTTCGAGAACCTCTCGCCTAACCAGACATCGCAGGCGCTGCTCTACTTTGCCTACGACGCCAACGAGGCCACGCATTACATCCGCTTCTGCAACGAGGGCCTGCCGGTGATGGCCTCGGTGTGGGTGCCGTAAAGCCGGCTGCGCAAGACAGGCGTGCGTTGCTTGAGGGCCGTCCTTCGGGGCGGCCCTTTCTTGTGCGCGCGGCGCCTCGGTCGGGAACGCAACGTCCCTGTAAACGCAAAAGGGACCAGGCAAAGCCCGGTCCCTTGAGTGTGCGCGTGGCGGAGAGCTAGGGATTCGAACCCTAGAAGGGGCTTTATGGCCCCTTACTCGCTTAGCAGGCGAGCACCTTCGGCCTCTCGGTCAGCTCTCCGCGTGCTGTGGGAGCATAGCGCATAATCGCCGCGCCGCACAACGGGTTTTTGCGAAAATGGCGGGATTTGTGATGATAAAACCACGAACGCCTACGCAAGACTCCCGCGACGGCCCCGGCGAGGCATCAGCAGAAGAACTCGCCCGGCACGCTGATGTCGCCCTTGGCGGCCTGCGCGCGGATGCGCTCCCAGGAGAACTCCCCCACAAGCTCACGGGCGCTTATGGGCTCCTGCGAGTCCACGAGGCCGGTGAGGTGGGCGAGCCTGCCCAGCAGCACCTCGGGCGCGCCGAAGTGGTCGCGCATGAAGCCCAGGTCGCAGTCGTGGTCGCGCTTGGAAAGCCGTCGTGTGCCGTCCTGGGCCATGAGCATGGGCAGGTGCGCGTAGCTGGGGCGGGGAAAGCCCAGGAGCTGTTGCAGGTATGCCTGCCGCGCGCATGACCCGATGAGGTCGCGGCCACGCACCACCTGGTCGATGCCCATGAGGGCGTCGTCCACCACCACGGCCAGCTGGTAGGCGTGCACGCCGTCGGAGCGGCGCACGAGGAAGTCACCGCACTCCTGCGCCAGGCACTCGTGCTGCGCCCCGTACACCTCGTCGGCAAAGTCGATGGAGCCGCGCGCGTCGTCGGCTTGCGGCACGCGCAGGCGCAGGGCGGCCGGGCGTGCCTGCGAGCGACGCGCCACCTCCTCGGGGGAGAGGCTCCGGCAGGTGCCCGCGTAGACGGGCGTGCCGTCGCTTGCATGGGGGGCGCTCGCGGCGTGCAGCTCGGCGCGCGAGCAGAAGCAGGGGTACACCAGGCCCATCTCCTGCAGCCGTGTGAGGTGCTCGGCGTAGATGGGGGCCCGCTCGCTTTGGAAGAAGGGTCCCTCGTCCCAGTCGAGCCCCAGCCAGCGAAGGTCGTCGATGAGCGCCTCGGTGGCGCCGGCGGGGGTCTTGCGGGGGTCGAGGTCCTCGATGCGCAGGGTGAGCGTGCCTCCCTGCGAGCGCACGGCGAGCCATGCGACGAGCGCGCACCACACGTTGCCCAGGTGCATGCGCCCCGAGGGCGTGGGGGCGAATCGCCCATGTGGCGGCTGAGCCATGCCTGTCCTTTCGTCGCGGCCGGCGAGCGGCCAATATAGGGCCCCCAATGATAGGCATTGCGGGTGCGCGTGCGCATAAGCTGCGCGGAACTCGCTCATATTTTGGAAAGTGTCGCAAGATTGCCCCGGGTGTGGGAAACTCTACCCCATGACATTTGAGAAAGGGCGTTGACGGTGAGCACACCTCAGGATTCAGCCATGTCGGAGCCGCGCGCACACATTGCGCCGGCGGCCAAGCCGCAGTTCATGAACCCCAAGCCTGCCGGCGAGGGTGAGAAGAAAGACGCGATCGACGACGCACAGGGGCAAGGGCTGCTCGCGAAGGCCGCGGAGGTCTTGCGCGGCCTTGCGTCGCACGACGACGGCCCTGTGCCCGAGCCTGACGGCGAGGGCCTCTACCTGCTCGAAAGCGGCTCGAAGATCCAGAAGGTCCCTTCCCCGGCCGGGGCGCCCGCCCAGACCGGGTACTGCCTGGTGGCCCAGGGCTTCCCCCTGCCTCCCGGCGGGGCCGCCTGGCTCGTGTCGTTCGACGCGGGCAACGACCCTGCCGCAGGCGCCCAGCCCCTGCGCTCGACGCCCTCCATCCTGCGCACGCAGGTGCAGGCCCGCGTGCGCGTGGTGGCCTTGGTGGATGAGTTCGGGCGGGTCTTCTCGCAGGACAAGGTGGGCGTCATGTCGCCCGCCTGCGTGCCCGACGTGCAGTTCAAGCGCTATTCCGACAAGGGCGGCCGGGGCTGCGTCGACCTGGCCCAGCGGGGCGGCCGTGCCCTGCGCGTCTGCGAGTTCGAGGAGGACGAGACCGGCATCGCGCTCGTCAACTCCCGCGTGGAGCTGGGCGAGGGCATGCGGGGCCTCTCCTTGTGCGCGGCCTGCGCCGTCGCCTTCGTGGCCTTCTGGCTCATCCCGCACATGGGCGGCTACACGCTACAGGGCGTGGGCCTGAAAGACGCCGTTGCCAAGCTGCGCGGCGACAACCTCTTCGAGGCCGTGGAGAGCTTCATCGATACGGCCGAGCAGGCGCAGGGACGGCCCAACGTGCTCGTTCCGGGCATCGTCTCCTATGTGTCGCAGACCCTGGTCGAGGCGGGCTTCACCCCCGGCATCGGCCCTGCCGACCTGGCGGACGCCGACAGGGAGCAGGACGACCCGGAGGAGCTCGCGTTCCCGGGGGCGCCCACGTCCCTCCTGCATGACGCGGACGACGAGGGCGGGGTGGCCAGCGTCATCCAGCAGGTGAGCGCCATGGTGGGGCAGGCCATCGCGGCCACGGGCATCCCGGGCCTCTCGGTGGTCGCGAGCGCGCACAGGCTGCTCGACAACACCCCCCAGATCCGCCTCTCGCACACCTCCAAGTATGCCAACTCGTACTATGTCGGCTTCGATGCCGATGACCTGATCGCCGACGGCGCCCGCATGCTGCTGGAGGCCGAGGGCCTGTTCAACCGCCTCGCGCTGGCGCAGCAGGCCCAAGACGCCGAGACGCTGCAGTCCCTGAGCGAGGCGCAGGCCGCCGAGCTGGACGCCTGGGTGCAAGACCAAACCCTTGCCGCGGCCGTGCCCTACCTCGACTCCACGCTGCGCAAGGTGCGTCCCGCCCCCGCTGGCGCCCCCGACCTCGAGGTGCGTCTCGCGTTCGCGCGGGGCTGCGAGAGCCTGAGGCTGCCGTACCGCATCGAGTACGAGTTCGCCTACGACGCGCCCCGCCACACCCTGACCGTGGAGGTGGGCGCGATGCCCGCCGAGGTGATGCCCCGCCTGACCTGGGACGCGCGGGCCGGCGCCTGGCAGGAGCTCGATGCACAGGCGCGGGAGGGCATGTCGAGCCGCTATACGGCCTTTTGCGCCGTGTGCGTGGCGGCCGTGGGCTTCTGGGCGGGTGCCGACGTGGAGCACGTCCGCGTCAACGTCCGCCGCGGCTTCGGCTCCACCCGCAAGATGGATTCCGGCCACCGGACTGAGAACAGGCTCTCCCAGATTCAGTCGATGTTTGACAACAGCGGCCTCGGGGACGGCCTCAAGGTGACCCCCGAGATAACCGTCGCCGAGCTTTTCGGGGCAGGCTTCGGCGAGATTCTCAAGGCCGGCGCCGCCGAGTCCGTGGTCGACACCAACTGCATCCTCTCGGTCGATTTCGACCGCGAGCGCTTCCGCGCGGAGCTCGGCGACGAGCAGGGCCGCGCGCGCTGCCAGGACGACCCCTTCGAGCTCATCGGCAAGGTCCGCCACACCTACAACCTGCGCGCCGACGGTGTCTTGAAGGAGGTGCCGCCGCTTTTCTGGGTGGGTCAGGAGGCCGAGGGGGACGAGCCCGAGCAGGACGCGGCGTGCGGCGAGGAGGCCGCAGCCGTGAAGCCGGGCGCCGAGCCCGACCCCGAGCTCGACCCGGCACCCCTTGCGCCTGCGGCGCAGGTCCGGCTTGTGGCCCGCAGGGTGTGCGACCTGGGGATCTTCGAGGGCGCCGCGCGCAAGGCCGAGGCCGCCCGCATCATGGACGCCTACCAGGAGCAGGGCGGCATCGCAGCCATCGCATGCGCCCGCGACGCCGTCGCCCGCACCGAGAACCCGCTCACCCAGGCGGCCCTCATGTCGGTGATCGAGCGCATCGCCACCGACGAGCTGGGGCCTGAGGACTGCGAGAAGGCGCAGGCGGCCCTCGACGACATCTACGGGCTGCAGGCTCTCATGAGCCAGGCCTCCCAGACGGTGGAGGAGAACGCCTCGAAGGCCCGCCGCATGCTTGAGGAGGTGGTCGAGCGCGCCGACTCCAACGGGTGGTTCCGCGACTCCAAGACGCGCTGCTTCCGCTACTTCGACTCCTACGCGGCGCGCACCCTGTACGCCTACCGCTGCGCCGACGACCTGGCCGGACGCGAGCTGCGCCTGTGCGCCGACGAGTACTACATGGCGCACTACCGCCTCTCCCTGCTGCTCGGCGACAACCTCAACGACGCCGAGGAGTCCATCGCCCACGCGCGGCGCTGCGTGGAGCTCGCCCCCGGCATCGCGTCGAGCCACCTGCGCCTGGCCCGCGCGTACTTCTCCGCCTTCGACTACGCCAGCGAGATCGAGGCGCTCAAGTCGGCCATGCCCATAGCCTGGAACCCCAAGGAGCTGGGCCTGGCGCTCTACTGGCTGGGGTACGCCTTCTGCATGATCGACGAGCCCGATGCGGGCATGGCCTGCTACCAGCGGGCCGCCGCCTTCGACCGCTCGCTTGCGAAGACGTGCTCCGCGGAGATGTCCGACTTCGCCAAGCGCCACGACTGGCAGATCAAGGTCTTCACCGAGCGCGAGGCCAACATTGCCCTGAAGGCGGTGGGGATCGACCTCTCGCAGGCCCAGGAGAACGCCGAGTTTCTCATGAAGGCGGCCGCCGACGTGCTTGAGGCGGGGAACAAGGAGCTGACCTACAAGTTGCTGGGCTCGGCGGACATGGTCATACACGACGATGCCTTCGACCCCGTGCTCTCCTCGCTGGAGAGCTAGCGGGCCCGACGTGCGCCGAGGGGCGAGAAAGCGCGGTGAGGCGGCATGGACATAGCAGGCAAGCTCAAGATGTTCGGGCATAAGGCCGCCCGCGAGGCCACGCATGCCGTGCAGGCCGCTACCCCTGTCGTGCGCGAGGCTGCGGCCCAGGCGGCCCAAGCCGGCTCACAGGCCGTGCGCGGCGCGAAGGCCGCCGCCTTGGAGGCTGGCAGCGCCGCAGGTCAAGCGGCACACGAGGCCGCAGACCGTGCGGTGGCGGGCGCGAAGGCCGCCGTGCGGGAGGTGCCTGCGGCTGTGGGGCAGGCCTACGAGCGCACGACGCCCGTCGTGGCGCAGGCGGCCAAGGAGGCGGCGCCCGAGGTGGCCGACGCCGTGGCGCAGGCCGCGAAGTCCGCCGCGAAGGCGGTCCTCAAGGGCGGGCGCCCCGCCTCGGTGGTGGCGAGCGCCGCGAAGTCGGCCGCCAAGAGCGCGGCGGGCAAGGCCGGCAAGGCGGCGGCGCGCGCCGTGACCGAGGTGGCCGTGAAGAACGCTGCCGACATCCGCGAGGCCGACGCCCACGCCCACACGGTGCACAACGCCCGCACCGGCCAAGACGTGGTGGTGGAGGCCTATGTGAAGGGCCCGGGCGGCAAGCGCGACTACGCCCGCGTGTACCCGGCCGGCGCCAAGGACGACTTCGGCCCCGTGGGCAACAAGGCCGTGGGGGCGCTTCTCGTCATGGCAGGCATCCCCATGCTCGTGCTGCCCGGCCCCGGCGCGGCCGCCATCGCCGCCGGTATGTACTACCTGCGAAAGGCCGAGACATCTGGTACCGTGCTCCATGCCGATGTCGAGGTGCACGACGCCGACACGCCTGCGGACGAGACGGGCCCGGCTCGCGGGGGCGCATAGCCCGCGCGTGGCTTCGCATGAAAGACCCGGACGGCCCTCGCGGCCTCTCCGGCGCCCATAAGGACGAACCTCTAAGGACGGAAACCATACGATGAGCGATTTCATCCCAGAAGATCTCGTGGCCGGCGAGCCCGTCATCTCCGTGCGCTGGCGCCTGCACAAGTGCGCGCTGCCCCTCAAGAACCGCCACCTGCGCGCCTTCGAGTCGCGCGGCATCTCGGCGGGCCTCAAGAGCTGGGCGCGCCAGCACATCGAGTGGACGCTTGCCGAAGGCTCGCTTTCCCAGGCCAACGGCGTCATGACCTTCGTGGTGGACGACCAGGGCCGCGCCGCCATGGGGGTCGAGCCCTATGTGGCGCTCGAGCCGATGGACGCGCAGGCCGTTCTGGCCCGCGCCGAGGGGTGCGCCACCGACGCCGTGCCCGGCGAGGTGGCCTGGATCGCGCGCAAGGCCGGCGACGGCGCGTGCGCTCTCGTGGCCCGAGTCGAGGCCGATAAGGCGCTGTCGGGCGTGAACTCCCTGGTCGCCGACCTGGCCCGCACCCTCAAGATGGACGTCGCCTTCGACCCCCAGGCCCAGCCGCAGGCAGGCGATGAGGTTCTGCTTGTGAGCGACGAGCATGGCGTGGCGGGCGCGAGCGACGCCTCAGGCGAGGTGGCCGAGCGCTTCGCGGCCTACTACGCGCGCATCGTGGGCCTCGCCAAGCCTGACGCCTACGACCGAGGCAACCTCGGCATTCTCTAAACGAGGCGGTCATCGCCGCAGGTAGACGCACGAAAAAGGGAGGCTCCGCGAGGGGCCTCCCTTTTGCTTGGGCGTGCGATGGAGAGTGGCGTGCGGCGCGACGCCGCCCCGCTCGCGCTGGGCACCCGTACTTGGGCGCGTGGCGAATTCGCTCGGCGCGGCGGACCCGCCCGGCCCACTCGCCCCGCCCGGTCCCGCCGCCCTACAGCCCGTTCACCACGCAGGTGGGGCGCTGCCCGGCCTCCAGGGCGGCGACGTTCTCCCAGATGTGGGCCTGGCCGCGCCGCATGCTGCCCGTGGTGACCCCGCCGATGTGCGGCGAGAACAGCGCGCGCCCCGCCGCCTCCTCGGGCAGGTTGAGCATGGGGTCGCTCGTCTCGAAGGGCTCGGGGTAGAGCGTGTCGATGCCGGCCCCCGCCAGGCGCCCGGAGACGATGGCCTGCGCGAGAGCTGCGTTGTCCATGAGCTGGCCGCGCGCGGTGTTCACCAGGTAGCTGCCCGGGCGCATCTTGGAAAGGAAGCCCGCGTCCACCATGCCCGTGGTTTGCGGCGTCACGGCGCAGTGCAGGCTCACGATGTCGGACTCGCCGAGCAGCTCGTCCATCTCTCGCCACTCGACGCCCAGGCGCTCCTCCAGCTCGGCGGGCTTGCGGGTGCGGTTGGTGTAGAGCACGCGCGTGCCGAAGGCGGCCAGGCGGGCGGCGGTGGCCTGCGCGATGGCGCCCATGCCCACCAGGCCCACGGTGCAGTCGGCCAGGTCGGTCACGCCCTCGCGCATGCAGCGCATCTTTGCCTCCATCTGGCGGCCCTGGCGCACAGCGGCGTCGTGCACGGCCACCCCGCGCAGAAGGCCCAGCATGAGCAGGATGGTCTGCTCGGCCACCGCGCCCGCGTTCATGCCGGCGTTGTTGCACACGTACACGCCGCGCTTGCGGGCCTCCTCGCAGTCGAAGCTGTTGTAGCTCACGCCCTCGCTTTGGATGAGGCGCAGCTGCGGCAGGCGGCAGATGAGGTCGGCGTCCACGGTGGCGATGGCGTCGGCGATGAGGATCTGCGCGTCGGGCATGGCGGCCACGACCTCGTCGTTTGTGGCGGCGCGGCCCAGGAACAGCACGTCTGGCTCATCGACGCGCGTGTTGTCGGGCAGGATGCGCTTGTAGTACGCCTTGTCGCCGAGGATGCAGATGTTCATGTGCCCGCGCCTTTCCGTCTCATGGGGTCTCAGCCTGCCCAGGGTAGCATGAAACGAAAACGCCCCGCTCGTCGGCAATGACGGGCGGGGCGTGCGGGGCCGGTGGATGGAGCCGCGCTTTCCGGGCGCTTCCCTGGGGCTTCCTTAGGAGGGGTTGCCGCCGCCGATGGCACCCTCGCAGTAGTTCACGTCGCGGATCTGCACGCCGCCGTTGGGGATGGCGTCGATCACCTGGCCGTTGCCGATGTAGAGGGCCACGTGGTAGGTGGTGGCGCCGCCGTCATAGGAGTAGTACACGCAGTCGCCGGGCTGCAGGCTCGACAGGTCGCTCGTGAAGGTGCCGTTGTTCAGCGAGTTCTGGTACTGGTCGTAAGAGTAGTGCGGGATCGTGCCGCCGTAGGCCGCCGAGGTGAGGCCCGAGCAGTCGATGTAGCCGTCCGAGCCGTCGGAACCCAGGTTGTACGAGGTGCCGATAAGCGCGTAGGCGCGGTCGAGGATGGAGGAGGAGTAGCCCGTGGCCGCCGCGACGGTGCTCGAGTCGACCGTGCTGCCGCTGGAGTCGGTCCAGGAGCCGGAGTCCTCGTCGTAGGTGTAGCCGGCGCTCTCGGCGGCCGCCACGGCCTCCTGGGCCTGCGACTGGATGGACGCCTGGGCGGCGGCTGCGGCGGCCTCGGCGGCTGCCTGCGCTTCGGCCTGGGCCTGGGCGTAGAGCGCCTGCACCTCGGAGTCGAGGCTGTTCACGTAGTCCTCGCACTCCTGGGTCTGGGCGGTGACGTTGTCCAGCTCGGCAGCCTGCTCGGTCTGGAGCTGCTCCTGCTGGGCGCGCTGCTCCTGAAGGGCCGCCTCGCTGGCCTCGAGTTGGGCCTTGATGTCCTTCACGTTCTGGATGGCCTCGGCGTCGGCGTCGGACACCTTGCCGGCGTAGTAGATGCGGCTCACGAGGTCGTCGAAGCTCGTGGCCGAGAAGATCACGTCGAGCATGCTCGACTCGCCGGCGCGGTAGTTGGCCGCGAGGCGCTCGGACAGGACGTTCTGGGCCTCCTCGAGCTGGGCCTTCTCGTCGGCGATCTGGGCCTGGAGCTCGGTGATGGCCTGGTTGGTCTGCTCGAGCTGGGCCGTGGTGGCCTGGTAGGCGTTCTGCGCCTCGTACACCTGCTGGTAGAGGTCGTTGAGCTGGGTGCATGCGGTCTCGTAGCGCGACTGCGCGTCGGACAGGGCCGCCAGGGTGGCCTCGCTGGCCTCCGCGTGGGCGCGAGCGGGCGCGGCCAGGCCGATGCCTGCCACCGCCACGCCGAGCGCGAGGGGAAGAAGGGCCATGCGGGCGACGTTTGAGCTGAGTTGCATGGTGTGCGCTTCCTTTCCTGTCGAAGTCAAAATTCGGCGAGCCATTTTAGCAGGCAGAACGCGTCGATGCGTGTAATTGACGGCAAGGCCACATCTCTGAGGGGTTTCTTGCAGGTTTGATGGCCGCGCCCCGCCTGCGTGTAGGGCAAATGTGCCGTTTGCTTCACGCTTATGCCCGACTGGCGAGTTTGTACGCCGCCGCAATCGAAATGACCTATTATCTTCGGCTTTACATCCAATCAGGGGCGTTTACCAGGAAGGGACGGTGCCCATGCAACTCTCAGGAGCGGACATCATCGTCCGCACGCTCATCGAGCAGGGCTGCGAGACGGTCTTCGGCTACCCCGGAGGCCAGGTCATCAACATTTATGACTCGCTCTACAAGTATCGCAACGAGATCGAGCACGTGCTGACCGCCCATGAGCAGGGCGCCTCGCACGCGGCCGACGGCTACGCGCGCGCCACCGGCAAGGTGGGCGTCGTCATCGCCACCTCCGGCCCGGGCGCCACGAACCTCGTGACCGGCATCGCCACGGCGTACCTCGACTCGGTGCCGCTCGTGGCCATCACCGGCAACGTGTCCAACGCCCTCATCGGTACCGACTCCTTCCAGGAGATCGACATCACGGGCATCACGCTGCCCATCACCAAGCACAACTACTTCGTGAAGTCCGTCGAGGACCTCGCCCCCACCATCCGCGAGGCCTTCCGCATCGCCAAGTCGGGCCGCCCCGGTCCCGTGCTCGTCGACGTCCCCAAGGACGTGCAGACGGCCCTGACCGACTACGTCGAGCAGCCCGTGGTGCCCTTCGACCAGATGCACGCCGCCAAGGAGGTGCGCGTGCAGGAGGCTGCCCAGATCATCAACGCCTCCGAGCGCCCCTTCATCTACTTCGGCGGCGGCCTCATCTCCTCCGACGCGGCCGGCGAGCTGCTGGCCCTGGCCGACAAGCTCGACGCCGTCATCGGCTGCTCGCTCATGGGCATCTCCGGCATCCCCACCGACCACCCGCGCTTCCTGGGCATGGAGGGCATGCACGGCCATTACGCCAGCTCGGTGGGCATGAACTCCTCCGACTGCATCATCGCCTGCGGCGTGCGCTTCAACGACCGCTCCACCGGCAAGGTCTCGGCCTTCGCCCCCTACGCGAAGATCGTCCACATCGACGTGGACGGCGCGGAGCTGTGCAAGACGGTCCACGCCGACGTGTCGCTGCGCGGCGACCTCAACCTCACGCTGGGCGCCCTCATCGAGCAGGTTGAGCAGCGCGAGCGCCCCGTCTGGCAGAAGGAGATCGCCGAGCTGCGCGCCTACGAGGACGCCAACGCCACCGACAAGCGCGAGGGCATGACCCCGCGCAACGCCATCCTCGAGCTCAACAAGCACCTTGGGCCCGACACGCCCGTGGTGACCGACGTGGGCCAGCACCAGATGTGGGCCGCCCAGACGGTGAGCCTCTCTAAGCCGCGCACCTTCGTGTCGAGCGGCGGCCTGGGCACGATGGGCTTCGGCCTGGGCGCCTCGCTGGGCGCGGCCCTGGGCACCGGCAAGCACGCGGCGCTCGTCACCGGCGACGGCTCCTTCGGCATGTGCTGCCAGGAGATGGCCAGCCTGTCGTGGCACCACGTGCCTGTGGCCATCCTGCTGCTCAACAACGGCGTGCTCGGCATGGTGCGCCAGTGGCAGACGCTCTTCTTCAACGGCCACCACTCGCAGACCACGCTCGACCGCCCCACCGACTTCGTGGCCCTCGCCAAGGCCTTCGGCGCTGACGGCGAGACGGTGCGCACCCCCGAGGAGCTCGACGCCGCCCTGGGCCGCGCCTTCGCCTACGAGGGGCCCTACGTCGTCAACTGCCTCATCGACAAGGACGAGTTCGTCATGCCGATGCTGCCTCCCGGCGGCGCCATCGACGACATCATCGTCAAGCAGGGGGAGGAGTAGCCCATGAAGTACACCCTGGCAGTGCTGGTGTCCAACCAGCCCGGCGTGCTGAACCGCGTCACGAGCATGTTCCGCCGCCGTCAGTTCAACATCTCGAGCCTCACCGTGGGCTGCACCGAGAACCCGCAGGTCTCGCGCATCACCACCATCTTCGAGGGCGACGAGGAGCGCAAGGAGCAGCTCGTCAACCAGCTCTACAAGCTGCCCGACGTGGTGGAGATCAAGCAGCTCGACGAGAACTCCGTCTCGCGCGAGCTTCTGCTCATCAAGATGAAGAACGACCCCGAGACCCGCGAGGACATCCACACCGCGATCGCCGCCTACGAGGCAAAGATCGTGGATTACACGCGCGAGTCGATGGTCATCCAGCTGGCCGGCGGCACGCGTCGCATCGACAACTTCATCAATCTCATGCAGGACTATACGATTCTTGAGATTTGTCGTACCGGCGTGGTATCGCTGGAGCGCGGCGGTTCTACTATTGGCAACGTCACCCATTTGTAAGTCCGCAAGGGGCTTGTGGGATAGATAGAAGCGGTTAGGCTTTAGAAAGGGAGTTTTGCGTCATGGCAGAGAACAGGATTTTCTATCAGCAGGACTGCGATCTGCAGAAGCTGGCCGGCAAGACCGTCGCCATCATCGGCTACGGCTCGCAGGGCCACGCTCACGCCCTCAACCTCCAGGAGTCCGGCGTCAACGTCATCGTCGGTCTGTACGAGGGCTCCAAGAGCTGGGCTAAGGCTGAGGCCCAGGGCCTCAAGGTCATGACGAGCGCCGAGGCCGCCAAGGCTGCCGACATCATCATGATCCTCATCAACGACGAGAAGCAGGCTCAGCTGTACAAGGAGAGCATCGCTCCCAACCTCGTCGCCGGCAACACCCTGATGTTCGCCCACGGCTTCAACATCCACTTCGGCCTCATCACGCCCCCGGCTGACGTGAACGTCGCCATGGTGGCCCCCAAGGCCCCGGGCCACACCGTGCGCTCCGAGTACCAGGCCGGCAAGGGCACGCCCTGCCTCGTGGCCGTTGAGCAGGACGCCACCGGCGACGCCCTCGACATCGCCCTGGCTTACGCTGCCGGCATCGGCGGCGCCCGCGCCGGCGTGCTCGAGACCACCTTCCGCACCGAGACCGAGACCGACCTGTTCGGCGAGCAGGCCGTTCTGTGCGGCGGCGTGTGCGCCCTCATGCAGGCTGGCTTCGAGACCCTGGTGGAGGCCGGCTACGACCCCCGCAACGCCTACTTCGAGTGCATCCACGAGATGAAGCTCATCGTCGACCTGATCTACCAGTCGGGCTTCGCCGGCATGCGCTACTCCATCTCCAACACCGCCGAGTACGGCGACTACGTCACCGGCCCCAAGATTGTCACCGAGGACACCAAGAAGGCCATGAAGAAGGTTCTGTCCGATATCCAGGACGGCACCTTCGCCAAGGAGTTCCTCCTCGACATGTCCGAGGCCGGCGGCCAGGTGCACTTCAAGGCCATGCGCAAGCTGCATGCCGAGCACCAGAGCGAGGTTGTGGGCGCCGAGATCCGCAAGCTCTACAGCTGGGCTGATCAGGACAAGCTGATCAACAACTAGGGGAACATAGCTTCCAAATTCCCACCGGAGCCCCGGTTGGGTCCTGTGCTCAAACAGTTTCGCCGCAAAGTGCGCGGCGAAAAACTGCGCCAGGACCCAACCGGGGCTCCTTGCGTTTGCCCGCTATGAGGGTTCCCATGGGGGCGGGGAAATGAGTTGCGGCTTCGCCGCGTTTTGGAGGGGGGTGCGCCTGTTTCGCCGCGAAGGGCGCGGCGAAAGGCGGCGCACCTACCCGGGTTGCACGCGATGTCTGCTGGGGCTGTTTCGCCGCTAAGGGCGCGGCGAAAGGCGCTGGGTCTACTCGGGTTGTGTGCGGGGCGCGGCGAGGGGAGGCGGCGGGGCCTGCTGGGTTGCGTTCAGGGCGCAGTGGTGGCTGGTATGCGGCTGGGCTAGGCGCGTGGGGCATGCGGCGGTAGCTGGTGCGCGACTGACG
>CAVJGP010000058.1:0-17764 GCA_963648855.1 Alistipes onderdonkii
GAAGTCATAAGCCTTCGTGAGCGCCTTGTCGGAGTACCAGCCCGCGAAGGTGTAGCCGGACTTCGTGGGGTTGCCGGGCTTGGTGGCCTTGGCGCCGTTGGCGACCGTCTGGGCCTTGACGGTCGAGCCGCCGTTGGACTCGAACGTCACGGTGTAGGAGGCTTTGGGAGCAGAGGGCCTGCCGGAGAGCACGACGAAGATCTTGGCCGCCTGGGCGCGGGTGGCGGTGCCGGAGTGGTCGACCGTGCGGGTGCCGTCGGGGTTCTCCACGCCGGAGAGCACGCCCGCGGCGGCCGTCCAGGTGAGGGCGTCGGACGCCCAGCCCTCCACGGAGCGCCAGTCGGTCGTGGACTTGAAGGCCGACGGGTCGGGGTTCGAGACGTCCACCCCCGCCCACTTGGCGAAGCGCCACGCCATCACGGCGAGCTCCTGGCGGCTGACCTGCCGGTCAGGCACGAACTTGCCGGCGTCGGAACCTCCCTGGTAGCCGGTCACGATGCCGGCCTTGGCGCACCAGGCCACGGCCGAGGTGTACCACTGGCCCGCCGGCACGTCGGGGAACGCGGAGGCGGGAGCCGAGGGAGAGCCCGCCATGCGCCAGAGCACCATGGCCACCTGGGCGCGGGTGACGGTGTCGTCCGGGCCGAACTGGCCCTGCTTGGGGCCGGCGTCATAACCTGACATGAGGCCTTTTCCCGCAGCCTGGTTCACCCACGTGGCATACCAGGCGCCCGAGGGCACGTCGGGGAACGTCGCCGCCCTAGCGGGGGCGGGGGCCGAGCCGAGCGCGACGAGGAGCGCGAGCAGCGCGAGCAGCGCGGCGAGAAGCCCCGCTAGGACACCCCCCCCCGAGCCTTCCGGGTGCCGATTCTGCTTTCCATGCGCTCGCTCCTTCCTTGTCGTGGCCGAGGGCGGTGTGCCTTCAGCGCGTGTTCAGACTGGAGCAGCATACACCTTTCAGGCATGCTGGCCGAAGCGGAAGGCGCGTATTTGCGCAGGCGGCCGGTTGCATGGCCGAGCGGGCGTATGCGCGCACCGGTTAGCACGGCTCCGCAGCCGTCGCCAGACAGAGGGGCTCCGTCAATTCGCCTCCTCCCCCACGCTTCAGCCCTCTTTTGTATGGGACGTTTGCGCTTGATAGCAGCCCTAAAGCCCGCCAGGCCTCGGCCTCGGTATACTTTCGGGATTGAATTTTCCCGTTGAAAGGCCGCTCTTTGAATTCCCCTCTCACTCGTAGACGCTTCTGCCTGCTTGCAGGCTGCTCGGCCGTGCTGGCTGCCTGCGCAGGGTTGTCGCACCAGGCGCTGGGCGAGGAGGCCACGGCAGCCGCCCTGGCAGACGCCCAGGCGCAGTACGAGGCCGTGCAGGCCCAGATCGACGAGCTGGCCTACGAGTACGAGACGATGAGCCAGGAGCTCGACGACACGCTCGGGGCCATCGAGGTGAAAAACGCAGAGATCGCCCAGACCAAGGCCGAGATCGAGGAGCAGGAGGCCGCGCTCTCGCAGCTGAAGGACGAGCTGGCGACCTACGTCACCAACAGCTACAAGCACGGCACCACCACGCCGCTCGACGTGTTCCTCAACGCCTCGGACTTCGAGGAGCTCTTCCGCAACATCTACTACCTGGGCAAGGTGAGCGACGCCGAGGCGGAGCTCATCGAGCAGGCCAAGCAGCTCAAGGCCCAGCTTGAGGAGCAGCACGCCCTGCTCGAGAGCCAGCTGTCCGAGCTGGAGGAGCTGCGCACGAGCCAGCAGGGCACGCTCGCCGACCTGCTCGGCCAGCAAAACGAGGCCTACGCGCTGCTCTCCAGCCTGGACGAGCAGGTGCGCCAGCTCACCGAGCAGTACAACCAGGAGCTCATCGCCCAAGCGGAGGCCGCAGCGGCCGAGCAGGCGGCGGCCCAGGCGGCAGCCGCGTCCGGGTCGTCGGGAGGGTCGGGCGGCACCGGCTCGGCTAGTGCGGTGCTGAGCACGTGCAACTCCACGCCCTCCCCCGGCAACGGCTACTGCGCGGCATGGGTCACCAACGTCTTCACCAACGCCGGCGTGGGGTACTACGGCGGCGACGCGTGCGACATGTACGCGTCGTGGTGCTACTCTTCGGACCGCAGCGCCCTGCAGGCCGGCATGATCGTGGCCGTGTCGTCGCACCCCCACACCTCGGCCGGCCAGATTTACGGCCACGTGGGCATCTACGTGGGCGGCGGCTGCGTGATGGACAACATCGGCTACATCCGCACCATCGACATCGACAGCTGGGTGAGTTACTACGGCGGCACCGTGACACCCCGCTGGGGCTGGCTGGGCGGCGTGACGCTGAGCTAGGCGCCACGCGCGGAAGGCGGCTGCGGGCCTCCCCTACCAGCTTGTTTGGGATTACCTAAAGCAGGAGCCCCGCCCGAACCCATTGGCTCGGACGGGGCTCCTGTCGTTTCTGCAGCATACGTAGACACAGGCGAAGCGCCGGCGCTCTCGCCGTGGCCTCGCCCGCGCCGCGTGCGCCTCTTACGCCCTCTGCGCCTTCACGGCCTCAGCAAGCTGCACGGCCACCTCGGAGGCTGCCACCACGCTGCGCTCGCCCGTGGCGCGGCACTTGAGCTCCACGTTGCCGGCGGCGGCGCTCTTCTTGCCCACGACCACCTGGTAGGGGAAGCCCATGAGGTCGTTGTCGGTGAACTTCACGCCGGGACGCTCGTCGCGGTCGTCCAGGATCACCTGCACGCCCAGCTCGGCCAGCTCGGCGGCCACCTTCTCGGCCAGGGGCTGGAGCACGTCGTCGCCGCAGGCCAGCGGGATGACGGCCACCTCGTAGGGCGCCACGGAGACGGGCCACACGATGCCGTTCTCGTCGTTGTGCTGCTCCACGATGGCGGCGAGGGTGCGCGACACGCCGATGCCGTAGCAGCCCATGAGGAAGGGCTGCTCGGCGCCGTTCTCGTCGGCGAAGGTGGCGCCCATGGCGCTGGAGTACTTGGTGCCCAGCTGGAAGGTCTGGCCCATCTCGATGCCGCGGGCGCTGGAGAGGTCCTTGCCGCAGCAGGGGCAGGCGTCGCCGGCCTGGGCGGCGGCGATGTAGGCGTACTCGGGCTCGGGGAAGTCCACGCCGCACTCGGCGGCCATGAAGTGGTAGTCCTTCTCGTTGGCGCCGCAAATCCACTTGCGCTGGGCGCGCAGCGACTCGTCGGCCAGCACGCTCACCTTGTCGGAGATGCCCTTGGGGCCGATGAAGCCCTTGACCAGGCCGGCCTGCTCAAGCTCCTCCTCGGTCATCATGCGCCACTCGCCGAAGCGGTGCTCCAGGGCGCACTCGTTGACCTCGTGGTCGCCCGGCACGAAGAGCACCCAGAAGCCGCCCTTGTCGTCGGCGACAGCGAAGGCCTTGACGGTCTCGTTGGTGGGAACCTTGAGGAAGGCAGCCACGTCGTCGATGGTGCCGCAGCCGGGCGTGAAGACCTTCTCGCAGGTGGGGGCGTCGCACAGGGTAAGGCGGGGCTGGGCCTCGGCAGCCTCGACGTCGGCGGCGTAGCCGCACTCGCAGTACACGAGCTCGGCCTCGCCGGCCTCGGCGATCGCCATGAACTCGGTGGTCACCTTGCCGCCGATCTGGCCGGAGTCCGCCTCGACCGCGGCGTACTCGATGCCGCAGCGCTCGCAGACGCGCGCGTAGGCGCCGTTCATGTCCTCGTAAGTCTTCTGGAGGCTCTCGTGGTCGGCATGGAAGGAGTAGGCGTCCTTCATGATGAACTCGCGGCCGCGCAGAAGGCCGAAGCGCGGGCGGGCCTCGTCACGGAACTTGTCCTGGATCTGGTAGAGCGTGACGGGGAGCTGCTTGTAGGAGCGCAGCTCGTTGCGCACGAGGTCGGTGAAGGTCTCCTCATGCGTGGGGCCCAGGCAGAACTCGCGGTCGTGGCGGTCGGAGATGCGCATGAGCTCGGGGCCGTAGTCGTTCCAGCGGCCCGACTGGTGCCAGAACTCGGCGGGCGTGAGGATGGGGAGCATGAGCTCCTGAGCGCCGATGCCGTCCATCTCCTCACGCACGATCTGCTCGATCTTGAGAAGCGAGCGCCACGCGAGGGGCAGGTAGGAGTAGAGGCCCGACGCGGTCTTGCGGATGCAGCCCGCGCGGAGCAGCAGGCGGTGGCTGGCGATGTCGGCGTCCTGCGGGTCTTCGCGCAGCGTGGGGGCGTACAGGTTGGACATCCGCATATACGAGCAGGTCATAAGGTGAAACTCCAATCGAAGTGAGGGCAAACGGGAGACATTCTAGCAGTGTGGGGACGTCTGGGGGGCCTGCCCCTCAAAGCGCGACGCTATCTCTGTAAAGAGGGCCTCGACTATCTCGTCGGCCGGGACGCGGCGCACCACCTCGCCATGGCAGAAGACCGCCCCTCCCCCGCGCGAGCAGGCCACGCCGATGTCGGCGCCGCGCGCCTCGCCCGGGCCGTTCACCTCGCAGCCCATGACGGCCACGGAGATGGGCAGGCGCATCTCGCGCAGGCGGCGCTCCACCTCGTTGGCGATGGGGATCATGTCGACCTGGCAGCGCGCGCAGGTGGGGCAGCTCACCAGCTCGGGGGTGCGGCGGCGCAGGCCCAGGGCCTGCAGGATGCCCCAGGCCACGGGGATCTCCTCGCAGGGGTCGGCCGTGAGCGAGACGCGCAGGGTGTCGCCGATGCCCTCGGACAGCAGGATGCCCAGGCCCACAGCGCTCTTGATGGTGCCCTGGAAGGCGGTGCCGGCCTCGGTGATGCCCAGGTGAAGGGGCACGTGGGGCAGCTCGGCGGAGAGGCTGCGGTAGGCCTCCACCGTGACGCCCACGTCGTGGGCCTTGGCCGAGAGCACCACGTCCTCGAAGCCGCGGCTCTCGAAGTGGCGCACGAAGCCCACCGCGCTCATCGACATCTTCTGGGCCAGAGTGAGGTCGTCGCGCGCGTCGAGCTCGCGGTCGATGGAGCCGGCGTTCACGCCGATGCGGATGGGGATCCGGCGGGCGCGAGCGGCGTCGATGACGGCGTCCACGCGGTCCCACGAGCCGATGTTGCCCGGGTTGATGCGCAGGGCCGACGCGCCCAGCTCGCAAGCCTGGATGGCCAGGCGGTAGTCGAAGTGGATGTCGGCAATCACGGGGATGGGGCTCTCGGCGCAGAGGCGCCCGAACCCCTCAAGCGCCGTGGAGTTGGGGATGGCGGCGCGCACGAGCTCGCAGCCCGCCTCGGCCAGGGCGCGCGCCTGGGCCAGGGCCGCCTCAGGCTGGGCGGTGGGAGCGCACAGCATGGACTGCACCACGACGGGCGCGCCGCCGCCGATGGGCACCCCGCCCACGCTCACCTGATGGGTGCGCGCACGCGCCGGGAGCGCGGCCTGCGGGGCCACCACGCCGGACGCAGCCGCGCCCGGATTCGGAGCCGCAGCCGCCGCGCCCATTGCCGCCCCCGCCGCCTGCACGACCGGCTCACGACCGCCGCAAGCCTCCTCAGCGGGGCATGCGCTCCCGCCCGCAGCCAACTCGTTCATCCTCGCCATCCTCCCCCGCCTAGAACAGGCGGCTCACATCCTGAACGACCATGAAAAAGAACAGCATGAGCACCAGCGCGATGCCCAGGAAACTCAAGAGGCCCTGCAGCCACACGGGCACCTCGCGGCCGATGATGCGCCCCACCACCTCAAGCACGAGCTTGCCGCCGTCGAGCGGCGGGATGGGCAGCAGGTTCATCCACGCAAGCGACACCGAAAGGGCCGCAAGCAGAACGAGCACGTCGACGACACCCGACGACACGGCGGTGGCCGTCATGTTGGCGATGCCCACGACGCCGCTCGACTTGCCCAGCGTCTCGCCGACCTGCGAGGGGTTCAGAAGCGACAGCACCTGCCCCGCCACCGAGCCAATGTAGGCAAACGAGGAGCTTGCCGCCTGAGGCAGAGACAGATGCCACACCTCGCCCTCCACGTAGGCCACCTTCACGCCCACCTTGCCGTCGACCTTCTCCACGACCGTGGACGAGGCCTCGTCCTGGTAGGCCTGGTCGGGGTTCGCAAACGTGAGCGAGGTGCTGTCCGCGACCGCCTGGTTAAACTCGTCGATGGAGGTGAAGTCCTCGATCGGGGTGTCGTCCACCGCCACGAGCGCGTCGCCCACCTCGACGCCGGCCTCTTGCGCCGCGCCGCCCTGCGTCACCTCGGACACGCCGATGTAGGAGTTCTGCAGGGGTATCGCCATGTAGCAGCCCGTGAGCACCACGAAGGCGAAGAGCAGGTTGAACGCCACGCCCGCCACGAGCACGAGCACGCGCCGGATAAACGAGGCGCCCTTGTAGGTGCACGAAAGCTCCTGCTGGAGGAACTCCTCGGCAGGCATGCCTGGGTCGAAGGGATAGGAGGCGGGATGGCACGGCTCGGCCTTGCGCAGGGCGTTGCCCTTGTCGCGCATCGTGAGGCCGGTGGCGTCGCGGTCGGGCGTAGAGTAGTCGCAGGGCGTCTCGCCCGAGCGGCGACGGCCCTCTTCCTCGTAGACGCGCTCGACGCTGCCCAGGTCGGCCAGGGACTCGAGCAGGGCCGTAGCCTCCTGCACCTCGCAGGCAAGCACGAGGGCAAGCTCCTCAGGGGCGAGGATGCCGCGCGCGTTCACGAGGGCGAGCACGAAGGGCAGGCGTTCGTCGCGCACATACGACATGCCTGTGACGCGCGTGTAGCCGCCCAGAAGCGCCAGCGTCGCCCCGTAGCAGATGCCCGTGCGACGGCTCGTCCACGTGATGGCTGGGCCCCAGGGCATGCCGACGAAGAACTCGGTGACGCGCATGCCCGTCAGGCGCGCGACAATCGCGTGGCCGCCCTCGTGCACGACGACGATGACGCACAGAATGGCGATGAACACTATCGCGGAAACAAGAAAATCCAACCTATTTGACCACCTTGAACTCGGAGAACTTAGAGCCGCGACGCCACCTGCCGCGCCGTGGCGCGCGCCTGCGCGTCGATTTCTTCAAGCTGCTCGAGCGACTCGACAGGCTGCGCGTCGAAGGCGGCAAGCGTCTCCCCCACGACGTGCTCAATCCCCAGGTAGGGAATCTGCCCGTGCAGGAACAGCTCCACGGCTACCTCGTCGGAGGCGTTGAGCACACAGGGCAGGATGCCGCCGCGCTCCCCCGCCTCAAGGGCAAGCCTCAGGCAGCCGAACGTCTCATAATCCGGCTCGGCGAAGTCGATGTGCCCCACGGACGCGAAATCCAGCGGCGCGCACGGCGCCTGCCAGCGGCAAGGGAAGCTCAGCGCGTACTGGATGGGCACGCGCATGTCGGCCGCGCCGATGTGCGAGATGACCGAGCCGTCGGAGAACTCCACCATGGAGTGCACGGCGCTTTGGCGCTGCACCACGGGATGGATCATCGAGAACGGCGCGTCAAAGAGATGGTGCGCCTCGATGGCCTCCAGCCCCTTGTTCATGAGGGTGGAGGAGTCCGTGGTCACCTTGGCGCCCATGGACCAGTTGGGGTGCTTGAGGGCGCGCGCCGCGTCGACGTGCTCAAGGTCGGCCCGCTGCATGCCGAAGAAGGGCCCGCCGGAGGCCGTGAGCCAGATGCGCGTGGCGCTCCAGGGGTCCTCGCCCAAAAAGCACTGGAAGATGGCCGAGTGCTCCGAGTCCACCGGAAGAAGCTTGCCGGGGCGGGCCAGAGGCATGATGAGGTCGCCGGCCACGACGAGCGACTCCTTGTTGGCAAGCGCCAGCTCATGGCCGCATGACAAGGCGTTGTAGCTTGCGCGCATGCCCGAGAAGCCCACGAGGGCGTTGAGCACGCAGTCGGCCTCGGGAAGGGCGGCGAGGGCGTCCACCGCCTCGCGGCCAAAGCCGGCCGTGCAGCCCTTGGGCAGGCGGTCGGCGGAGAACGAGGCCTCAAGCTCGGTGCGACCCAGGGCTATGCGGGTGATGGTGGGAAACTCATGCGCCAGCGCCACAAGCTCGTCGAGGCTGGAGTTGGCCGCCACGCCCACAAGAACCACCTTGTCGGGGTTGCGGCGCACCACATCGACGGTTTGCTTGCCGATGGAGCCCGTCGCGCCCAGAAGCACGAGGCGCAACGGGCACGGACGCTCAAACTGCTCGCCGGGCGCAGGAACGACGCCGCGGCTGCGAGGCTGTGCAGGCAGGCTCACGAGATGACCCCCATGACATAGAGGATGAAGAAGGCCGCGATGGCCACGAAGAGCATCGAGTCGGAGCGGTCGAGAAGGCCGCCGTGGCCGGGGATGAGGTTGCCGGAATCCTTGACGCCCGCGCCGCGCTTGATGCGCGACTCCACGAGGTCGCCAATGACGCCCACGACGCCGCACACAAGGCCGCAGAGAATCGCAACGAAGGGCGTGACGCCCGTCTCAGGGAACAGCAGAAGCACGCACCACGTGGCCACGGAGCCGAAAATGCCGCCCGCAAAGCCCTCCCAGCTCTTCTTGGGAGAGATGGCGGGAACCATCTTGTGCTTGCCGCAGGCGCTGCCCACAAGGTAGGCGAAGGCGTCGTTGATCCACACCGAGGCCATCACGCCGATGCACAGGATGATGGCGGCCTCGTTGGTCATGGTCTGGGCGCAGCGGATGGCCACAAGGGCCGACAGCGTGAAGCCCGTGTAGAGCGAGCCGAACGCCGTGACGGCCACGTCGGTAATGCGCGCCTGTTGGTCGATGACGTACCAAAAGCCCAGCACAAGCACAAGGAGGAAGACCGCCGCCTCGAGCAGGAACGGATCGACCAAGGCCACGAGCGGCATGATGGAGGCGAAGATGACGCCCACAATCTGGTTGGGCAGCTTGGTGTCGGAGCGCATGAGGCGGAAAAACTCCCACGAGCAGATGCCCGCCGTTATCGCCATGACAAGCGCGCACCAAAAGCCGCCCAGGACGATGCCCGCCACGTTGATGGCCACATAGAGCGCACCGCTCGTGGCGCGCACGAGCAGGTTGCGGCTCACCAGGGGCGGCACGCTGACCGTCGGGGACTCAGGCTGGGTGCGCTTGCTCTCCGCGATATGCTCCTCGTCGGAATGCGGTGCCTTGGGCGAGAAGGTGGCCACCATATCGTCGCGAAAGCCCAAAAGCGCCCGCCGAACATGCTCGACGGGCGACGTTTTGGGGCTATTCTTCCTCGTCGACATCGACGACACCCCCGAACCTTCGATGCCGTCCCTGGTACTCGACGATGGCGTCCACCAGGTCCCAGCGCGAGAAGTCGGGCCACAGCACGTCAAGAAACACGAACTCGCTGTAGGCGCACTGCCACAGCAGGTAGTTCGATATGCGCTTCTCGCCCGAGGTGCGGATGAGAAGCTCGGGGTCGGGCAGGGGCGACGTCCACAGCTGCGAGGCAAAGGCCTGCTCCGTGATGTCCGCAGGCGCAAGCGTGCCCTGGGCCACCTGAGCGCAGAGGCCCTTGCAGGCATGGAGAATCTCCTGCCTGCCGCCGTAGTTGACGGCCACCGCAAGCACCATGCCCTTGTGGTCGGCCGTCTCAGCAAGGCCGCGCTCGAAGGTCTGCCTCGTCTCCTCGGGCAGGGCCGCCATGTCGCCCAGGTACTGCAGGCGCACGTCCTCGCGATGCAGGAGCGGCAGCTCGTCGATGAGCGTCTGGGCGAAGAGCGCCATGAGCAGGTCTACCTCGTCCTGCGGGCGCGTCCAGTTCTCCGTGGAGAAGGCATACACCGTCAGCGCCTCAAGACCCAGGCGCACGCCGGCGGTGATGGCCTGGCGCAGGGCGTCGATGCCCGCGATGTGGCCATGCCCGCGGGAAAGCCCGCGCTGTTGGGCCCAGCGACCGTTGCCGTCCATGATGATGGCGATATGGCGGGGCAGACGCCCCGTGTCGAGCTCGGCAAAGCGGCTCGACACAGGGGCGTCGGCGAAATACTCGGTGAAGGACGAAAAATCTGGGATCACTTAGACCTCCATGACCTCGTTCTCTTTTTCCTTGAGCAGCTTGTCGATCTTGGCGATGTGCTCGTCAGTGATCTTCTGGATGGCGGCCTCGGCGCGACGCACGTCGTCCTCGGAAAGCTCGCCGTCCTTGGACTGCTTGTCATAGCGCGTGTTGGCGTCACGACGGATGTTGCGCACGGACACGCGGGCATGCTCGGCGATCTCGCGGCACTTCTTGACCGACTCCTTGCGGCCCTCCTCGGAGGGCGCGGGGAACGGCAGGCGGATGACGTTGCCGTCGTTGGCGGGCGTGATGCCGATGTCGGAGGTCATGATGGCCTTCTCGATGGCGCGCAGGCTCGACTTGTCCCAAGGGGTGATGACGAGCGAGTGGCCGTCGGCAGCCTTGACGGCAGCGATCTGCGTGACGGGCGTGGGCGTGCCGTAGTAGTCGATGGTGAGGTCGTTGAGGATGGCGGGGTTGGCGCGGCCCGTGCGGACCTTGGTGAACTCCTCGAGCATGGCCTCGACGGCCTTGCCCATCTTGGTGGAAGCCTCGTTGCTGATGGCGTCAGACATTGCTTAATCCTCCCTATAGACGACGGTTCCGACAGCCTCTCCACGCAGGGCGGCCTCGATGTTGCCCTCCTTGGCAAGGTTGAACACCAGGATGGGCATGGAGTTGTCGTTGCACAGCGTGATGGCCGTGGAATCCATGACGTTGAGCTCGCGCGCGATGACGTCGAGGTAGGTGATCTTGTCGAAGCGCTGGGCGTCGGCGAACTTCTTGGGGTCCTTGTCGTAGATGCCGTCCACCTTGGTGGCCTTCATGAGGCACTCGGCGTCGATCTCGCAGGCGCGAAGGGCGGCCGTGGTGTCGGTGGTGAAGTAGGGGTTGCCCGTGCCTGCGGCGAAGATGACCACGCGGCCCTTCTCGAGGTGACGGATGGCGCGGCGGCGGATGTAGGTCTCGCACACCTCGTGCATCTCGATGGCGCTCATGACGCGGCACATCTGGCCCTGGCGCTCGAAGGCGTCCTGCAGGGCGAGGGCGTTCATCACCGTGGCGAGCATGCCGATGTAGTCGGCCTGGGCGCGGTCCATGCCCTTTGCCGAGCCGGCAAGGCCGCGGAAGATGTTGCCGCCGCCGACGGTGACGGCCACCTGGACGCCCTTGCTCACGATCTCGGAGACCTCGCGGGCGACGCGCTCGGCGACCTCGGGGTCGATGCCGTAGCCCATATCGCCCATGAGGAACTCGCCGGAGAGCTTGAGCAGGACGCGTTTGTACTTGATGTCAGACATGTTGCCTCCCTGGAAGCCTGGAGCCGTTCAGACAGATGCCATATTAGCAAAAAGGCGTCGGCATTGAACCATGCCGACGCCTAAAGCTTAGCTATGTGAGATTACTTACTCGCCAAGCACGAAGAAGTCGAAGCCCTTGAGGGCGATGGTGTCGCCGAGCTTCTTGGCCACGGAGGCGACGTAAGCGCTGATCGTGGTGTTGGGGTCCTTCACGAACTCCTGATCGACGAGCGTGTTCTCCTTGTAGAACTTCTCGACACGACCCTGAGCCATCTTCTCCTGGATGGCCTCGGGCTTACCGGACTCAGCGGCCTGCTGACGATAAATCTCCAGCTCGTGGGCCACGACCTCGGGGTTCATGTCCTCGCGCACGCAGCACAGGGGCTTCGTGGCGGCAACCTGCATGGCCACGTCGTGAGCCAGAGCCTTGAAGTCCTCGGTCTGAGCGGTGGCCTCGTTGCCGAGCTCGAACTCCACCAGAACGCCGATCTTGCCGCCCATGTGGATGTAGGAGGAGATGGCGCCGTTGGTGGTGGTGCGGCGGGCGAAGCGGTTGAGGGTCATGTTCTCGCCCATGGTGGCGATGCCGTTGGCGATGATGGCCTCGACGGTTTCGCCGTCGACCTCGGCGGCCTTCAGGCCCTCGACGTCGGTGGCCTCGCTGCCGGCGACAGCCTGGGCAACCTTAGCGACCATGTCCTTGAACTTGGGGGTGCCGGACACGAAGTCGGTCTCGCACTTGACCTCGGCCAGAGCGGCGACCTTGCCGTCCTCGGAGACGTAAGCCATGACGGCACCCTCGTTGGTGGTGCGGCCGGCCTTCTTCAGGGACTTGGCGATACCGCGGGTACGCAGGACGTCAACGGCCTTGTCCATATCGCCCTCAGCCTCGACGAGGGCCTTCTTGCACTCCATCATGGGGGAGTCGGTCATTTCACGGAGCTGCTTGACGAGCGCTGCGGTGATCTCAGCCATGGTCTTCCTTTCAGAATCGCTTTTGTGAGCAAAAAAGGGTGGTGGAACTTAGGCCTGAGCCAGAACCTCGTCGAGGGTCATGGCCTTCTTCTCCTCGGCGGCGGGAGCAGCCTCGGCCTCAGCCTCAGCGGCGGGAGCGGCGGCCATCTCCTCGGCGGTGATCTCCGTGGTGCCCTTGCCGGCCAGGATGGCGTCGGCCATGATGGAGGTCATGATGGAGATGGAGCGGATGGCGTCGTCGTTGGCGGGGATGCCGAAGTCGACCACGTCGGGGTCGGAGTTGGTGTCGATCAGGGCGATGACGGGGATGTGCAGGCGGTTGGCCTCGCGGATGGCGATCTCCTCGCGGCGGGTGTCAACCACGAACATGGCCTTGGGCAGGGTGGTCATGTCGCGGATGCCGTCGAGGTTGGCCTGGAGCTTGGTGAGCTCCTTGCCCAGAACGGCCTGCTCCTTCTTGGGCAGGGCAGCCATGCGGCCGTCCTCCACCATGGCCTCGAGCTCCTGCATGCGGGCGACGCGGGAACGCATGGTCACGAAGTTGGTGAGCATGCCGCCGAGCCAACGGTTGGAGACGTAAGGCTGACCAGCGCGCTTGGCCTCGGTGACGATGGCCTCCTGAGCCTGCTTCTTGGTGCCAACGAAGAGGATCTCGCCGCCCTTGGCAGCGGTCTCGGCCAGGAAGCTGTAAGCCTTGTCGGCCTCGATGATGGTGCGCTTCAGGTCGAGGATGTAGATGCCGTTGCGCTCGCCGAAGATGTAGGGCTTCATCTTGGGGCACCAACGACGGGTCTGGTGGCCGAAGTGCACGCCAGCCTTCAGAAGGGTGTTGATAGTGATCTGAGCCATTTCAAACCTCCATGGTTTAGCTTCCGCACGATGTCAGCCCCCGAATGCGACCCAACTGGCTTTGCTGGGCACCGTGGCACCGGAGTAGTCGTGCGTGATTGATGGGTGCTGCCTTTTGGCAACTTGCGAATAATAACATGAGATTCGCATATCCACTCAAAAGTACACACATCGACCAGGATGTGCAGAACTTCAGCACAAACGAGCGCGAGGGGCCGACGGGAGCACTAACGGCGCGGGGCGGCGCAAAACGAGAGTACCCAGCGCGTGAAGACGAGCTCCTTGTCGGGGTGCGACTTGAGCTCCTCGTCGCAGCGCACAGCCGCGCAGATGGCCCCACGAAGCTCGCGCAGGCTGTAGCGGCGCGCGTTGGGAACGTGGTCCTTCACCTGCCAGGCCTGGACGGGACGGCCGCGCAGCTCCCCCACCTGCTCGGCAAGCTCGCCCGTGCGGCGCGACTCGTCGAGCACCTTGGCGCAGAGAAGCTCGCGCAGGGTGGAGAGGGTCTGGAGGAAGAGCGCGTAGATGTCCTTGGAGGGCATCTGGCTGAAAACCAGCATGGCGCCCTGGGCGTCGCGCCGGGCGATGCGGTCGGTGAAGTCCCAGGGCTTGAAGGGGGCGACGCGGCTCACGTTGGCCTCGACGAGCTGGCGGGTGAGAGCCTTGCCCGGGAACATCCCCGCGAGCTTGCGCAGCTCGGAGTCGATGAGCATGGTGGACTCGCCCAGCAGGCTCACCATGGCCTGCGCCGCGTCGGCGTCCATGCGCACGCCGTAGCCGCGCGCCATCTCCACCACCTGCGAGGGCAGCTCGCGAGCCTTCTTGGGGGTACAGTCCATGATGGCGGCGGGACCAAGCTTAGCGACGGCCTTGTAGAGGCGCGTGGTCTTCGCAAGCTTCGAGGCGCTCATGAGCAGCACCGTCGTGGGGTTGGGGCGCTCAAGGTAGGAAATGATGGCCTCGCTCACGGGCTTTGCAGCCTTGTCCACGTCGCGCACCACCACCAGGCGCATCTCGCAGGAGAAGGGCACGAGGTCCAGAGATGAGCGCAGCAGGGCCGCGTCGTCGAGCTTGTCGCCGGCAAACACCTCGCGGTCGAAGTCCAAATCGCCGCCCGCCTCGACCAGGCGCTTGTCCATGCGCTCGAAGATGCGCTCGACCTTGAGGGCGTCGGTTCCCACCGCGATGTAGGCGGCGAGCAGCGCGGGTTGCTGTGGCATGGAAGGCCTTCCCCTCGTACGTTTGTCGGTCATGGCACATGCTAAGCCGCCAAGGGCACGTCGCGGGCCGAACTCACCCGCAACCGGCCTTCCTGCCCCGAAAACGCCACATCACCCGTGTCGATGGTGCACAGGAAACGCGCCCCGCCCTGCCGCACGGCCTCGACGCACTCCTGGCGGGGATGGCCGTAGCGGTTGTGCTCGCCGGCGCTCGCGACGGCCACGGAGCAGCCGAGCGTCCGTACCAGCTCGGCGGAGGTGGAGGCGGCAGAGCCGTGGTGGGCCACCTTGAGGATGTCGACGCGGGGCAGCGCGCCCTTGCGGGCAAGCGGCTCCAAGACGTCGAGCTCGGCATCGCCGGTGAGAAGCGCGGACAGGCGTGGGCTGGACGCGTCGCCCCACGCCGCGTGCATGACGAGGGAGTCCGCGTTCTCGTCGCCCGCGACCGGGCCGGCGGGCCACAGGACGCGCAGGGTCAGGCTGCCGGCGGTCAACGTATCCCCGGCAAGCACCTCCGTGGCCGGGCAGCGCAGCGACTCGGCAATGGTGGAGGCGACTTCGTTGGAATCGTTTGCGGCCAAGGCCTCGCCCACCCCGCCTGCGTATATGACCTCGCCGACGCCGACGTGGCCCGCCAAGTACGGAAGGCCTCCCACGTGGTCAAGGTCGGTGTGGGTCAGCACCACCGCGTCAATCCTATGGACGCCCTGGCGCGCAAGGGCCCACACCACCGCGTCGTCAGGACCGGTGTCCACAAGCACCGACGCGCCGCCCGACTGAAGCAGGATGGCGTCGCCCTGGCCCACGTCGAGGACGACCATCCTCTCAGGGGCAAAGACGAGCGAGGTTGTGACCAGGACGAGCACCGCGACGACACCCGCACCGCCCAGGCCCCACGCCAAGCGCCTGCTCGCCTTGGGCCAGAAGGCATACGCAAGGCCCAGGAGCACGAGCGCCGCCGCCCACAGGGGAAAGGTGCCCACATCGACCACGGGCGCGATGGGCCCCAGGCCTTGGGCCCAGGAGCTTGCGACGCACACGGCCTGGGCGAGAATGCGGCACGGAATCAGGACGAGCGCCGCGAGCTGGGGCAGCGCCCATACTAGGACGCACCACACAAGGCCGAGAAGCAGCACGGCGCTCATGACGGGGACGAGCGCGACGTTGGCAAGCGGCGAGAGCACGGGAAGGGCGCCGAACACCGGAAGCGTCAACGGCAAGGTGACCGCCTGGGCCAGAAGGGTGACAGAAAGCGTCGAGGCAAGGGTTTCTGGCATCGTGCCGGGCAGCGCAGCCTCCAGCCAGCTCTGGGCCAGGCCCCCGAACAAGACGAGGCCCAGCACCGAGGCCACCGACAGCTGGAACCCCAGGGAAAAGGCGCTGGAAGGGGTGCAGAGCAAGATGATGAGCGCGGCCAGGCTCAGCGACGTGGGGCCATGCGCCCTGCGGGAAGCCGCCCTGCCGACAAGCGCGATGAGCGTCATCGCGAAGGCGCGCACGGCGGAGATCTGAAAGCCCGTGAGGCACACATACACGGCGAGTAGGGCGGAAAGGAGCAGGGCCCTGCCGCGCGGTCGCAGGCGAAAGGCCGAGAACGCCACGCCCAGCATGGCCGCGACGAGCGCCAGGTGCGACCCCGAGACGGCGATCATATGCGAGAGGCCTAGTTTTGAAAACGTATCGGAAATGCCAGACTGCGACGTTGCCGCCTGGTTGCCGAACACAAGGCCGGCTATGAGCGAGTCTGCCGAGTCTGTCCCCGCCGCCAGGTTCGCAAGCGCCGAAGCGCGCAAGGCCCGCACCGCAGCGACGACGCCATCGCCAAACCCCTCGTTCTCCATGGTAACGGCCTTGACCTGGACGGCACACCCCTGCAGATAGCGCGAGCGCCCGTAGTCGTCGGTGAGGTCGAACCCCGACACGCTCCCGCGCAGAAGCAGCTCCTCCCCCAGCCTTGGGCACAAAAAGTCGTCCGCCGTGGCGAGGCTGACCCAGCAGTCGAAGGAGCCAGCCTCCCCGTACGCCGTCGCCCTGAACGAGCAACCCCCATATGAGCTTGTGCGCGGGTCGGACTGCACGACATACCTAAAGGCTGCAGCACCGGCTTCCTGTGCCTTCGTGGCAAGCACGTCTTGCCGCGCGTAGTGCAGGCCCGCACTCGCCGAGCCCGCGCCCCAGGAAACGACGAGCAGCAGGGACACGACCGCAAGACGCCAGACCCGCTGGGCGCACCTTCGGCGGGCAAAGAGCGCACATGACCCCGTCAGCAGGAGAAACCCCAGGCAGGCGGCGCATGAGAAGCCGGCAACCTCGGGTATGGAAGGCTCCCCCGACAGCCCCAGTGACACAACGGCCCCAATCGCAGCCCACACGGCAGCACAGCAGGCCAAGGCTGTGGGAATGGCCGGGCGCAACGGGGCCGACTGGTCTTTCTTTCTGGGCGGGCTCATACGCAGACCTTGTCGGAAAACCTCGCAAGCTTCTTCGCGCCGATGCCGCTGACGCGCACGAGGTCTTCAACGCTTGAGAAGGGGCCGTTCTTCTCGCGCTCATCGATGATGGCCTGGGCGAGGGAGTCTCCTATCCCGCTCAGGGTCTTCAGCTCGTCCAAACCGGCCGTGTTGATGTTGACGAGTCCGCCTGATGATTGTGAAACGTTTTCTGATACCGATATTTCCGTAACGTTTTCATCGTCGCATGAGGGAACGTAGACCATCTCGGAGTCGCTCAACTGCTTTGCAAGGTTGATCGCGTTGAGGTTCGCCTGTGCAGTGGCACCGCCAGCAGCCTCGATGGCGTCGGCCACGCGGGAGCCCTCCGGCAGGTCGTACACTGCCGGGGCGTACACCTCACCAGTAATATATATGCATATATGCGTCTCTGACGCAGCATCGGACGTCATGTCCGACGCAACCGCCATTCCAGCCGATTCGCCTGCTTCGGCCGCACCGTCCGTCAATGCGCCCGAGTCCGCCGACGATTCTGCGGTGCCGGCGTTGCCGGCGCTGACGTCCTTGCCCGCACCCTCCCCAGAGTCTGCCACAGCCGTCGACCCACGCTCGATAACCACCTCGTGGCCGCCCATGCCCCCGAACGCCACGAGCCCCAGCACGACGCAGGCGCACATGAGCACCGCGATGGCTATGAGCTGCGGCCGTGTGGGCATGGTGACGTGCAGCGACTCCCGCGCCCGCTGCAGGCAGTTCCCCATCCGCACGTCATAGCCCGGTGCGCGAAAGCCATGGGCGCCGTCGGCCTCCCCCTGCGAGCGCAGCCGAGCGCCCAGGCCGTCGGCACCCTCCCCCACGCCCGGACGCGCTTCCTCTGCCGCCCCCGCGCCAGCCACACCAGACTCGCCCGGCTGCACCCGCCCCGCGCCTGCCGCACCGGGTTGCCCCGCCCCCGCGCACCCGCGTGCATTCGCGCACCCGGTGGCAGGCTCCGCGACGCGATTCGTGTAGAACTGAGAGTCTTTCACCTGAGCCATACAGACACCCCCTGGGCGAACCATAC
>CAVJGP010000059.1:0-17592 GCA_963648855.1 Alistipes onderdonkii
ACGCCGAGACCTGGGCGTGGTCCATCTGGCAGGCCAGGACGTCGGCGGCGGATTTTCGCGCCTACGCCAACGTGTATCCCGCGCCCACCTTTCCCTCTCGCAGCCCAAAACGCGTGACATACGTCACGCAGAAGTCACAGACGCTCATCTTGATAGTTGACTTCGCCCCCTGCCAGCCGAGAACTTTAAGCCGACGGCAGGTTTTTCAGGCTGAGGGAGACGGGAGCGTTGAGGATGCCCGTCAGATAGGTCAAGGCGCACAACAGCCTTCCCTGCATTTGTATTGATAATGCCATGCCCTATCAATACAATGGCTTTATCTTCAAAGGAGGAGCGCCATGAACAACACTGCAACCATCAGCTTCCGAACCGACCCGACCACCAAGAAGGACGCGCGCGAACTGTTCGAGTCGCTGGGAATGGACCTCTCCACGGCCATCAACGTCTTCTTGAAGCAGGCAATCCGCGAGAACGGCATCCCCTTCAAGGTGTCGCAGGAGAGTCCCGCGAGCATCCAAGCCCGCCAGCAGGCCGACTCCCGCGAGGGCAAGAGCTTCAGCTCGGTCGACGACCTCATGAAAGACCTGCTCGATGCTTAAGGCAATCTTCCGCGCCGCACAGTTCAAACGGGACTTCAACCTGCATGCGGTCGGCAAAGACGCACTCCTTCTTGTGGCCGGTGAACTCAACCCTGCAGAACATATAATGGCTTGCAAGTTTGCGAGCGATTTGGAAACAAGCCAGGTGCGGCCGTAGCCTAACATCCCGTGATTCATCTCAACCTGGCAACAAAGAGCCGGCGGGGCGCTTGCGAATGCAGGCGCCCCGCCGGCTCTCCCGCTATCTGAAGCGGGCGCTCACCCGCAGGCGCCGCAATCCGAGCAGCCGTTGCAGATGGGACGGCTGCCGCAGGTGGTGCATGTGGGTCGGTACTGGGGGACGCACAGGCCCCCAGTTGCTCAGAACGAAGGGGGACGCACCCCGCCAGCATGAGCGAGAGCATGCAGAGGAGCATCATGCGATTTGGGGTGAACTTGCTGTAGATCTCGACCCACGACAGGCAGACATGCCACCCGTCCGTCACACGTCGGGCCGTAGGTTACACGTTAGGCGGATACACGTTAGGCGGATGCGCGGTGCACGGCTGCAGTCAAACCCGCGAACTGCGACTATACTATGCGAGTCCACATGCGTCACACGATAGGAGCGCAAGCGTGTCGCCTTTTGATACTGCCAGCAGGCTTGAAGCGGGGTACATCCCCCAACCCGAGCCCTCGGCGCAGGCAAAGGAAGGCTATTGGAAGGCCGCGTTCGGCCTGCAGGCAGTGGACGGCCTGACCCCTTCGAGCTATGCCCGCCAGCTCGCCAGCGAGCACATCCAAGGCGCCATGACGATTGGCGAGGTGACCCAAGAGCTGGGCAAATACTACGCATCCGGTAGCGACGCCACCCCGCAGGGCCGCACGGAAGAGGCCGACAAGGTGAGCGCGCGCATCGTCGAGCTGCTCCAGGGGCGGGCCTTCTCGCTCGACTGGGAGCTGCTCCCCCAGATTCACGAGCATCTGTTTCAGAACCTCGACGCGAGCACCTATCACCCCGGAGAGCTTCGCAGCGAGCCCCTCGTCAAGCTTGAGGCAGTGCTCAACGGCGACACGCTGCTCTACGGCGCCCCCTCGCTCATCACCCGCTCGCTTGAGCTGCTCTTTTCGCGAGAACGCGACTTTCGCTACGCCACCTATACCGACGGCGGGGCGGGCCTGTGCTACGCCGACCTCATGCACTTTGCCGGCTTTATCTCCGACGTGTGGTTCACGCGCCCCTTCTGGGAGGACAACACCAGGACGGTTGCGGTCTTCTGCGAGCTGTATCTCAACCACCTCGGCTTCGGCGTGAGCAACGCGCCCTTCGAGTCGAACTCGGCCTATTTCCGCAACGCGCTCGTCCGTGCGAACTACCGCAACCGGGCCGCCGGCGTGGACGTCGACTTCGGCCCGCTCGCCTCCTTCATCTCCCACGTTCTCGGCGACGAGGTCGAGCCCCTGCGCGACGAGGACGTCTATTGCCGGCCGCTCTTCGCCCACCCCGAGCTCGTCCGCAACGTGGACCTCGTGTTTGCCGCACCCATGCAGCGCGAGCTTGAGCGCCTGGGCGTCACCGACGCAGTGCTGGCGGGATAGGGGCCGCCCCTCCCATATCTGGAGATCCGGATTGCCCACAGATAACGCGCTCCCGGGCAGTGTGCGGCAACGCCGTGGGCCTATAATCGGCGATCATCCATGAAGGGAGCGAGCAGGGCATGAAAACCATCGAGGTAGCAGCGGCAATCATCCAAAACGGCGACAAGATCTTGAGCTGCCAGCGCTCCTATGGCGAGTTCAAAGACGGCTGGGAGTTCCCCGGCGGCAAGCTTGAGGCGGGCGAGACGGGCGAGCAGGCCGTCGTCCGCGAGATTCGCGAGGAGCTCGGCATCGCCATCTGCGACCTGGAGCATCTCTGCACGGTAGAGCATGACTACGACACGTTCCACCTCTCCATGCAGTGCTTTTTGTGCCGCATAGCGCAGGGCACCATCGAGGAGCGCGTGCACGAGAACATGGCCTGGCTCGACACCGCCCACCTGTGGGACGTCGAGTGGCTCCCCGCCGACATCGCCGTGGTGAAAGAGCTAGAGAAGCGGATGGCCGCTCGATAAGGCACCCCTGCCGGCGCAGGCGCAATGCCGTCCGGCAGCGGCGGGCGGCGCCATCACGGGTTGCATTTCTTGCACGGCACATACCCTCGGGAGATCACCTCGTCACGAGTCCCGGTGAAGTCCTCGCGGTTCTTCTCCTTCATCTTCGAAACGGCACTGCACGACGGCAGGTGGAACTTCTTCGTGTTCGTGTTGAGCACGTAGCTCTGCTCGGCGCCTTCCACCGATGAGGCGGGCTCTGCCTGCTCAGCTGAGTCGCCTGCGCTCTCGCCAGACGCTCCCCCGGCCGATTCGTCGGATGCCTGCCCCTCAACCGCCTGCCCCTCGGCAAGCGCGCTGTCGCCGGTGGCATAGTCGATGACGACGCCGGGCTGCACGTTGTAGCAGTAGACGTTGAAGCTCACGCCGGCCCCGCCGTCCTCGACCGACCACGCCTCCATCTGCACGCCGCTGGCCACAAGGTTGTCGCCCTCAAAGACGGGCGTCACGCGATAGAGCACGTGGTTGCCGGTGCTCTGCACATAGGACGCGACCTGGTCCTCAAAGGGCAGCATGCCCTGGGTGTTGAGATACCGGGTGCCGGTGATGAGGTTGTTCTCGTTGGCGTTTTCGCCGGCCAGCTGGTAGCCGATGAGATGGCAGCGGTTGTACAGGTAGTCGCCGTCCACCAGCCCGTCGTAGCGCACGGTGTGCCAGCCGCTGGGCTTTATCATGCCGATGCTTCCGCGCTCCTCGGTCGGCATCGTCTCGGTTCCGATGAGCGCAAAGGCCACGCCGCAGCGTCCGAGCGAGTCGAGCGGGCTGTACTCCTCGAAGCTGCCGCGCTCCTTGTCCGCGTCGGTGAACTGCGGCACGTTGTCGAACACGCTTACGTAGGGCGTGCCCGAGTAGGCGGGGATGTCGGCCATGTCAAGCGCGGCCGCAGTCTGCTGCCCAGCAGCCTGCTCATCGGCAGACGCGACCGCCGCGCCGCCCATGCCACCCGCGCCGCCGCCCGTCCAGCCCGTCGCAAGAACGCACGCGAGCGCGATGGCGAGAAGCGCCCACAGGCGGCCGCGCTTCTCCCGGGTATCAGTGGCCGTTTTGGGCATAGCCGCGACCGTCCTTTAGTCCAAGTGGCTCATCATGAAGTCGAAGATGTTGTGCGGTACGGGATTCTCAAGCCGATACATGATTTCGACCGCGTTTTCGCCGCCTTTTGTCTTGATGGTCTCGAACTTACCGGTGGGATGCATGCTGCCCAGGAAATAAAACTCCTTGCTGCCCTCGTCGTTTTTGTTCTTGCGAACAAAGAGGTAGATTTTCATGCCGTTGTCAGGCCACTCCTGCAGTCGTTTGATCTCGGGCGAGTTCATAGTACGCCTGCCCTTGGAGATGGCGATGAGGGTGTCATGCGACAAAAAGCGGTCTTCATACTGGATGGTCGCACTGATATCAGGAGCTTTGTCATAGTTGATAAAGACTGCAAAATCATTCGTCGCTGGATTGTAAAAGTAGCCACCGATGTTCTGCGGCGTGATATTGCTGTCCCAATTGAGCAAGAGGCAAACATCCTCGTAGGTGTATTTGGCATAAAGCACGAGATTCGTGTCGGCATAGGTGCGCCTGTATTCCCGACGATTGCGAAGAATACCGAAATCGAGGACCTCAAGAACCTGCCTGCGAAACTCGGCATCCTTGAGGGCGCGGGAAAACTCATCGCTCAAGTGCAAGCCTTCGCTGTCTTCAAAAACGAGCTCCATCGTCGAAGACGAAGACCAGAAGTCGCCATGCAACACGTTTACCGCAGAGCGAATTGAGCTCGGGTTAATTTTGGCGGCATAGCGCGACCAGGCCGTTTCGCGGATATCCTCCACCGTCACGCGTGATACGGTCTGATCTACCAGTTCATGAAGCACTAGGAGGTCTTCCAGACGTTTGCCGGCAGCGAATTTCTGTGAGATTCGCTTGAGAATGTCGCACTGCGCGCTGGTAAAGGTGACGCCATATTCCGGCTCGCATTTGGAGAGGAAGGCATGATAGGAGCCAAGCCTTGGGTTCTTAAAAAGCAAGAGGGGATCGATTGCATCCTCCTCAACAAACTCCCTTAACGTGGGAATGTGTCCAATTCTGGCCCTAAGGTCGAGGTACTCGCCCTTGAGAAAGCGCACAGAGGAGAAATCGCCACCATCGATAGCGTTGTAAATTCGTGCCTCGGAGATGCGATCGAAGTTGACGGTGGAGCACCCGGGAATGGCCTCGCTGCCCTCCTGCACGATGCGCCGCAAGCGGTCTTTGTTGAACGTCTTGTCTCCCGAGAGCGCAACGGGCACGAAAAAGTTCTTCTGATAGTTGCCGATAAAATCGAGAACAAGCGTGAACTCCTTGCCCTCGTGTTTGCGCAGGCCGCGGCCGAGCTGCTGGACAAAAATGATGGCAGAGTCGGTGCGCCGCAGCATGATAATCTGGTTGAGCGAAGGGATGTCGACGCCTTCGTTCATGATGTCAACCGAGAAAAGGTATTGGAGCTCGCCTGACTCAAGCCTTTCGATCGCGCGATTGCGCTCTTCTTCAGAATCCTGCCCGCTGATGGCCTCCGTATTATACCCACGGGCATTGAACTGCCTGGAAAGCTCGCGGGCTTCCTCGTTGCGATTGCAAAAGATGAGCCCGCGCCTTTGGCTTTTTGTGACGGAATATTCCTCGATCTTATCGATGATATGTTTGACGCGCTCGGAGGATGTGAGCTTCTCGAACAGCTTTGCATCGACCGCCTCATCATCAATCTCGAGGTCGGCGATTCCAAAGTAATGAAAGGGCGCGAGCATATCGTTAGCAAGAGCATCCTGGAGCGTCACCGTAAAGGCAATAACATGATTGAACTGGTCAAACACGTCGAAACCATCGGTGCGGTCCGGAGTCGCCGTCATGCCCAGATAGAACCGAGGCTTGAAATGTTCCATGATGCGCTTGTAGCTTTCAGAACCAACGCGATGCGCCTCATCGATGACGATATAGTCGAACGACGAAGGATCGAACTCATCGAGATGGCGCACCATGGTTGAGCACATGGCAAACAGGCATGTCACATCAGCGCGGCTCTCGCCCGGAGCATAGATACCATATGAATACAGCTTGCCAAGAAGCCGCTCGTAGCTGCTGAGCGAGTCCCTGAGAATCCTCTTTCGATGAACCAAGAAAAGAACGCGCCGCGGCTTAGTCTGGAGCACGTCGAAGGCAGAAAGATAGGTCTTGCCTGTTCCCGTAGCCGAAACAAGCAGGGCACGCGGTTCGTCCTTGCGGTGGATTCCCGAAAGTGCGTCGAGCGCCAAGGCCTGCATCTTGTTTGGTGAAATAACAGAATCGGAGTCCGGGTCCGAATTGGATGTACCATTTTCCAGCACGAATGCAGCACGCCGTGCAGTCGAATGAGCATCGTCTTTTGAACGATACGCTTCGTACTTCTCAATCCATTCGGCCGTGAGGGGCTCGGTGCACTCATCTTGCCAAAGCAGGTCAAACTCTTGTCGAAGCTTGGCAAGGAAGGCATCGCCGCTGTTCGTCTGGTAAAGAACGTTCCACTCATGGTTGCATGCCAAGGCGACCTGGGTCATGTTCGAGCTGCCGACAATGACCGTCCCGGTCTGGCCTTGATCAAAGATGTAACCTTTTGCGTGAAGGCTCCCTTGAAATACCCTAACCTCGATATTGTCGTATTCGAGCAGTTTGCGATACGTGTCGGGCGAGTTGAAATTGAGGTATGTCGAGGTGAGAAGCCTGCCTTTGGCACCGCGGCTTCGCAGCTCAGAAAACGAATCGACGAGCGCCTGGATCCCGCCGTCCGCCACAAACGCAACGCAGAAATCGAACGACTTGCAGCAGCTCAGCTGGCGACGAAGTGCCGAAAGAACGCTGCCTCCCGAGGTAACCGAATTGGCAATAAGGAAAGGCCGGTCGATTTCATTTGCATATGCCGTCATGCGCCACACTCCACAATCCGTCAGTTAGGTGCGGTGCATGATAACGCAACGGGAGGGATTGCCGGGAGTTCCAAACAGCCGAGCGGCATGGGCATGATCGCCCCGCTCGCCGCCAGGCGCCCATCTTCTCCCTCGCACACCAATGCGGCCCAGGCGGCACTCCTTGGGGGAGGCTGCCTGGGCCGCATGCCGTTCTTGACCGGGCGCGTCCTTGGGAGGACCCACGCGCCCTGGGTCAACTCAGGCTTGTGCGCTTACGCCGCCGCGCCCTCGAGGGCTGCATCGACGGCGGAGAGGATCGCCTTGCTCGTGACGGTGGCGCCGGAGACGGCGTCCACGCCCTCGGTGCCGTTGGCGGCCACGATGGCGCCGGGCAGCTCGGAGATGGCCTTGGTGCCGATGCCGTCGGTCTCGGAGTTGTCGCCCACCTCAACGGAGGTGATGGCGCCGCCCTCGACGGTCACGGTCACGGGCACCGAGCCGCCCATGCCCTTGCCGTCGCCGGTGTAGGTGCCGTCCACCCACTTGGCCTCGGCGCCGCCGGCCACGGAGTCGCGGGCCTTCTCCTCGGAGGAGCCGGCCTGCGCCTGGGCGGCAGCGGCCTCCTCGGCGGCCTTGGCGGCAGCGGCGCTGATGGCAGCGGCGGCCTCGTTGTTGGCGGCGATGACGTCGCCCACGAGCGGCACCTGGCCGCCCAGGGCTGCCGTGGCGGCGTTGGTGCCGGCGACGCGGCCGAACACCGTGTAGCCGCTCATGACGCACCAGTAGTCGCCCTCCATGATGCCGCCCGCCGCGCCCGGCACGGCCCACAGGCCCGCCATGGGCAGGTCGTCCTGGCCCACCACCTGGGCGTTCACGTCGATCTTGATGCCGCCGAAGGTGCCCATGACACCGGCCACCACGGGGATGCAGTAGAAGGGCGGCGTGGTGAGGGGCATGGCCGACTTCACGGGCACGTCGAGGTCGTCGGTAGTGCCGGCCGCGATGGCGTCGTTCCACTCCGTGGCGGTGCGCAGGAAGGCGTTGGCGTTGAACTTGTCGCCCGAGACGGTCTCGGTGGCAACCTTGGTGGCCAGCTCCTCCAGGGTGTCGGCCTGCACGACGGTCGCGCCGTGCTCGCGCAGCCAGTCGAGGCGGTCGCCGCCCACCACGGCGGCGTTGCAGTAGGCCGTCTCCACCATCACCTGGTGGGCCGCCTCGTCGAAGAAGAGGTAGGCGCGGGCGTAGAACTGCTGCATGATCTCCTGGTTTACCAGGGACGACGTGAGACCCTCGTTCACGAAGCGCTTGCCGGCGCAGTTGACGTACATGCCCAGCGTCTGGATGGCGTGCACCGTGGCGCCGTAGTAGGCCATGTGCACGTCGTCGATGTTGGCGCAGGCCTCATAGGCCGCAGGCGTGTCGTAGGTGCAGTAGCTGGTCTGGGGCCAGGGCTGCGGGTGGCCGTAGTAGGAGCCGAAGCCGCGGGAGAGCTTGGCGCCGGCCTTCTGCGCCATGATGATGCCCGCGCCGTCCAGGTAGGGCACGCACTGTGCCTGGGAGACGTCGGCGTGACGGCCCAGGTAGCGGGTCATCATCTCCTTGTTGCACTGGAAGCCGCCCGTGGCGATGACCACCTGCTTGGCCCACACGGTGCACTTGAGACCGTCCGAGCCGGTGCACACCAGGCCACAGGGCTTGCCGGACTCGTCGAACACGAGGTCGGTGGCGCGGGTGGAGAGCAACGTGGTGCCGCCCTTGTCGTTGAAGATCTGGCCGAACTGCTGCAGGTACTCGTCGGTGTAGGACTTCGAGCCCTGCTCGGCGGGACGGCGGCCGCCCATCCACAGGTACGAGCTGCCCTCGGAGAGCTGCTCGGTGGTGAGGCCCAGGCCGTCAATCCACTCCACGGTGTCGGCCCAGTTGACGCACACGACCTTGCCCAGGTCGGGGTCGGACAGCGGCACCTTGGCGTAGACGGCGTTCCAGTCGGTGCCGAAGCGCGGGCCCAGGGCGCCGGCGGCGAAGCGCGAGGTGCCGCCCACGTGCGCCGAGGCCTCGACGAGGATGGTCTGGGCGCCAGCCTCCACGGAGGCGACGGCTGCGGCCAGGCCGCCCACGCCGGCGCCGGCGACAACGACGTCGCACGTGAACTCGACGGCGGCGTCCTCGTCAGCCTGAGTCTCCTGCGCAGCTTCCTCGGCCTGGGCGATTCCGGCCACGCCGGCCAGAGCGGCGGCGCCAGCGGCGACGACGCCCGCGCCCATGAGGAAGTTGCGACGGGAGGAAGTGGTGTCAACGCTCATGAGAGTACCCCCTTGTGTAAGAAGACGGCCGGCGCGGGCCTCAGGCAGGCATCGGACGACCCCTCGCCCCGGCCGCGCTCCCCTGAGCGCAAGCCGCTGCCCTGCCATGAGGCCCGCACACACGCACCGCCTCGCCGCGACCGCCCCTTGCGGCCGCATCTGAGGCTCACCATAGCGCCCCGGGCGCATGCGGCGCATCACCGACAGGCGGTTAGGGGCGCGGCGGCAGGCGGAAAATCAGGCGCCAACGCGCCTAACCAATTATCGGTATTGTCAGGCTTGAGCTGGGAAAACGCGATGCAATACCACCTTGGGCTGACCCCGGTTGAGGCGATGCCCCGCATGCCCCGGGGCACAACCCCACCTTTGGCCGATGGCAGGCGGGGCACCCCCGGCCCTACAGTCCGAACCGCAATCGCACGACGGCACACAGGAACACCGGCACACACGCCGCGCCGAGCACAGCCGCCGCGCACAACACGCATCGTAAGAAAAGGAGCACAACCATGGCAACAATCGCACGTCGTGACTTCCTCAAGGCCGCAGGCGCCACCGCCGCAGTCGCGGGCCTCTCCGCCTCCGCCGCCCTGGCCGACGAGGCTGCGGCCCCCGAGCAGTACGAGGGCGAGCGTCTCCTGGGCTACATGAACGACCCCACCGACTGGCTCGGCGAGAAGCCCGAGGTCGCCGACTCCGACATCGTCGACACCGTCGAGGTCGACGTGGTCGTGTGCGGCGGCGGCCACGCCGGCACCGCCTGCGCCATGGCTGCCAGCGACGCCGGCGCCACCGTCGCCGTGATCGAGAAGGCCGCCTCCCAGGACGAGCACAAGTACATCGGCGGCGAGTTCGCGAACTTCAACTCCGAGTTCCTCAAGAGCCGCGGCTTCGGCGACTACGACCTGGGCGCCATCACCCGCGAGTTCTGCATCCGCGCCGGCGGCCGCTGCAACCAGGCCCTCATCGCCAAGTACGTGGAGAACTCCGGCCCCTGCCTCGACGCCATGCTGGCCTCCGTGCCCGCCGACGACGAGATCCTCACCGAGGAGCAGCTCGTCGTGCACGTGGCCTACGGCCACACCACCGGCGCCGACTACCCCATCTACTCGGGCGGCTACTACACCTGGGCCGGCGACACGCAGTTCTGGGGCCCCTACAACGACCAGCCCGTCGACGGCGTGGCCTCCTTCTCCACCATCACCAAGATGTGGAACTACACCATCGACCGCATCCAGCAGGAGAACGCCACGTGGTTCTGGGGCCAGGAGGCCGTGGTGTGCACGCAGGACGAGGACGGCGCGGTAACGGGCGTCATCGCCAAGGACGCCGACGGCAAGTACCACAAGTACGTGGCCAAGAAGGGCGTCGTGCTGGCCACGGGCGGCTTTGAGGCCAACGGCGAGATGTGCTGGGACCTCATCACCGAGCTGGCCGAGTGGAACGAGCGCTGCGGCATCAAGAAGGAGGACTACGTCAACGGCTCGGTCTGCATGACCACCAACGACGGCACCGGCCACAAGATGGGCTGCTGGGCCGGCGGCTTCATCGAGGCCAACCCCCGCGCCACGATGGACATGGGCGGCGGCGCAGGCGGCCCCTGGGGCCACTCCCCCTTCATGATGGTGAACGCCGAGGGCAAGCGCTTCATGAACGAGGCCTCCGTGTGCCAGTACTCCCCCGCCACGCGTCGTCAGCCGGTGGGCCTGACCTGCGCCATCACCGACTCCAAGTGGCTGCAGAGCGTGCAGATGGCCTCCGTTGACCACGGCTGCCCCAACTACGCGCGTCCCCAGTACTACGACGACCTCGTGACCGACATGGCCGCCGTGGTGGACGCCGGCGCCGAGGGCGCGGGCGTGCGCAGCGCCTGCATCACCGAGCGTAACCTGGCCACCGTCTACGGCGCCGATGACCTTGAGACCGCCCTCAAGTACGCCGGCTACTCCGACGACGTCATCCCCACCATCCTCGACGAGGTGGCCAAGTACAACGAGATGTGCTACGCCGGCCAGGACAGCCAGTTCGGCAAGGACGCCGACTGCATGATCCCGATCGACGAGCCCCCGTACTACACCGCCCCCGGCAACAACTCCGCCACCCAGACCATGGTCATGGTGACGCTGTGCGGCCTGGACACCGACGAGTACATGAACGTCCTGGGCCAGAACCGAACTCCCATCAAGGGCCTGTACGCCGCGGGCAACACCCTGGGCGGCCGCTGGGGCGCCAACTACTCCACGCCCGCCGGTGGCGCCTCCATCGGCATGGCCGGCACCCACGGCTACGTGCTGGGCAAGTACCTGGCCGAGCTTGAGGCGTAAAGGTAGGTAGTAAGGACTAGCAGGCACGATGTGCATGAGGGGGCGGGCGCCGCAATGCTGGGCGCCCGCCCCCTTCGGTGTTTGGGGGCTCTGGCTTGTGGGCGAGCGGGGCGCTCGCGGATGCGCGTGCCGTCGGGGCCGGTCGCGATTCGAGGACTGGCAGGTCATGGCTTTGGGGCGCACGGAAGGTGAAGGCCCAGGCGCCCGGCTTGCTTTCTTGCACCCGCGCGGTCGTCATCCGCGACCGGGCGCGGCACTTCCTGGCAGCCCTACCCCCGCTCACCCGCGCGCGTCTGCTCCACAAGCGTGAGAAGGTCCTCGCGGGAGTGCACGTCGAGCTTCTCGTAGATATGCTTCGTGTGGGTCTTGACCGTCTGCACCGAGATGCACAGCTCCTGGCTGATGAACGTCGAGCCGCGGCCGCGAATGAGGTACCCCAGCACCTGCGTCTCGCGCGGAGACAGCCCGCCGGACTGCGCGAGCGCCTGGCAGCAGGCAGCGTCGTCGAGGGCGGGCGAGGTGGGAGCGGCCTCCTGAGTCTGGTCGGCAGGCGTCACGCGGCCGTCTGAGGTGCACGCGGTGGCGGGGGTACCCTGGCCCCTCTCGCCCACCCCGACCTGTTCCTGCGGCTGTCGCACGGCGGCGGGGACGGCGGAATACGGCGCGGCGGCGCGGACGAGCGAGACCACGACCGCGCCCAGGAACACCGCGATTGCCAGGGCGCACACCGTGCGCATGCCCGTCTCGCTGAACGCAGGTTGCAGCTGGGCACCCGCAAACATGACGAGCGCTCCCAGGAGGCGCTCGAGGCCGAACACGGCATCGGAGGGGATGCGCAGCACGTAGGCGCACGTCGCAAGGGCCGAGACGGTAGCGATGTCGAGCAGCGAGAAGCCGCAGCCGTTGAGGGCGTAGGCGAGGTGCGCGCCTCCGGGCAGCGCGTCGAAGTCGAGGAACGGGATGCACAGGATAACGATGGCGGCCAGGGGGATAAACACCTGGTAGAACTGGCGAAGGTTGAACGGGCGGGTCGGCAGGCACACCGCCGCCACAAGGGCCAGGCCGATGAGGACCGAGCCGCTCAGGACGTAGATCGCCGAGGCCAGCCCCATGCCCGCGCCGGCCGTGTTCGCCGCGCCGGTGATGAACGCGCAGAGAAGCGCCGCCAAGACGGGCTTCCAGAGAAACGAGAGGACGTCGCGCAGGGTGCCGGGCTCTTGAGCGGCAAGGGGCCCATGGGCAGCAGGCGCCTGCGAGGGGCCGGGATTCTCGCACAGCGCAAGGCCGGCCGACGCAAGCCCGCACACGACGGCGCAGACCAGGGCAGCCGCAAGCGGTGCAAGCCCCACAACCAACGTGGCCACCGCCGAGCCCACGGGATAGGCAAGCGCGACGCAAAACAGCGACTCTTTGGGGGTGTGCCTCATGAACGCCCGGCCCCACGCAAGAAGAAGCAGCGTGTCTCCGGCGCCGACCAGGCCCGCGGCGACCACCGCCATGGGATTCGCGGCCCCATCGACGGGCGCGAGGCCATACAGGACGAGGCCCGCGGCAAGCGCGACGGCGCCGACAAGGGCCGTCGTCACCCGCGCGAGGTTGCGGCGCCGCAGCACGGCGGCCGCGCCCAGAACAAGACCCACCAACGCGCCCGTAAGCAGGAAGACGCCCGACACCCCGTCGGCGGCGATCCCGCCCGAGGCAAGCGGCGACACCGCAAGCTTCATGAACACCGTGCTCGAGACGAACAGCAGGAAATACCCCACGGTGGTTCGCATGCTCGCACGCGCAGAAAAACCGGCCTCAGCCAGCCCGATCCCCTCATCGACCCTATTCATTAACCCCACTGCCCCCATGCCAATCGTTTGTGCGCGCATAAGAATAGCCCAGACGCTGCGGCGTGTCTGCGATGGAAAGCCGTAAGCAGGCCAAACCGAGGCGCTATACTGCCGCAACCACACATCGGCATGGGAAGGCAGGCATGGGGATGCGAGGCTGCGAGCAGCACCGCCTCAGGCAACCGCATGGACTTCACCGGAACCCGCGAGGAGCTGGTCGCCGCCGGCTACACACCCTGCGGCACCTGCAACCCGTAAGGGGAACCAACGGCCGGCAGGCAAAAAAGAGGCGCATATGCATATGTATGCACATGCGCCTTAAACGGTTCGAGCAAACGTTCAAGCAAACCTCAGACCGACGGTCCGCTCCCCTGCGAAGCGCCCTACTTGCGGTCGGGCAGGCCGGCGACGATGAGGCCGAGCACGATGGGCGTGGTGAAAAGGCCGATGAACCAGAGCCTGCCGCCGCCCCAGGGGCAGCCCTTCTCCTTGGCCGACTTCACCATCGTGGAGATGGACAGGAAGTAGGCCACGATGCAGCACGCGACGAGGATGCACGTGATGCCCAGGATGATGAGGGCCGCTACGGCGTCGCCCTCGGTGTTGATGTTGTAGTTGAAGTTCATGGTTCTCCCTTTCCCCAATGTTTGCACCCTGTCTAGCAGGGCATTTTGAAAAAACAGCCGCAATATTAACCCAAGGAGGCGCACCTCACAAGACGGGTGTCCCTATCGGCCCGACTCGCCCGTAGCCCCCACGAGATTCAAAAGCTCCTGTTGAGAGTGAACGTCAAGCTTGCGGTAGATATGGCGCACGTGGGTCTTCACCGTGTTGCGCGACACCACGAGCGCGTCCTGCACCTCCTGGCCGCCCTTGCCCTGGGCAAGCAGTCGCATGACCTCGAGCTCGCGCTCCGACAGGCCGTGGCTCTGGGCGAGCACCTCGCACGCCTGGGCGATGCGCGCCTCGGTGTCTTCCAGGGGCTTGAGCGCCGTGACGGGCACGATGTCGGCGAACTCGGCGCTGAAGGAGAACTCGCGCAGGCCGATGAGCAGGTAGCCGATGAAGGCCACGGCCACCGCCGCGTTCACCACGTTGGCGACGCTCTCAGCAGGTGCGATGAGCGCGAGCGGGCCGTAGGTGCCCACGGCCAGGTGACCCAGCACGGAGCCGGCCTCCAGGCCCAGCGCCTGCATGGTGTAGCCGGCCCCGAGGGCCCAGAGGGCGCCGGCGGGGTTGGACATGCCCACCGAGGCGTACACCACATAGATGAGCACCCACGACACGGCGGCCCCGCCAAACGAAAGCGTCGAGCTCGCGACCCCCTCCCAGGGCGTGAGGGGGCGCAGCATCGCGCCGCCGATCATCAAGAGGGCAGCGGCATACAGGAGATAGTCCTCGCAGCGCTGCACATGGCGCAGGGCGAAGAGGCCCGCGCACACGGCGAAGAGGACAAGCACCGAAACGTTGGTGGCAAGAGTGGTCCCCGAGCTCTCCCCCAGCGCGACGCCATGGATGACCTCGAAGAACGTGATGAGGATGAACAGGCGGTGCGACGGGGAGAGGAACGACCCGGGGTTGGTGGTGTCGAGCTCGGCCGGCGCGGCATGGCCGGCCAGGACGCGCCGCAGGAAGGGTGCCGCACCGACGTGGCCGCTTGCGAGCATGGCCAGCTCCACGAGGGCCGCCGCCGCAAGGGCGGCCGCAAGCGGCACCTCGGCCGGCAGCAGGCAGCGCACGAGCGCGCCGATCCCCTCCCCCAAAACGGCCGCGAGCACAAGGTCGCGTTTGCTGCCTAGGGCGCACAGCGAGGCCCCCACCAGGATGCGAGGCCACGAGCAGCCCAGATGCGTGAGGCACACGGCCACGGTGGCCGTGACGACGCTGCCCGCGCCCATCCCCCACGCCCAGACGAGCGTTCCCAAGACGATGAGGGTCGCCGAGACAATCCCGAAGGGGACGGGCCGGATGAGGCGGGGAAACTTGAGGGCGAGCAGGGCAATGAGGGCATACCCGCCCGCCGCCGCGAGCGCCTGCAAGGTGATGGCGGGCGTCCAAAGCGCGTCGAGATACGGATTGATGGCGGTCATGATGAGCCAGACGTCCACCGAACTGCATGTGGTGGCGATGGTGGCAAGGGTGAGCGCGGCAAACCGCGCGGGGTGATTGGGCCTTGCGAGCCCCGCCCGTCCGCTGCCCGAGTGTCCGATGCCCACGTCCATCCCCCAAACGCCCTTCGTCATTCCCTGCACCCGCCCCACGGCGCCCCGAAAGCCCCCCTTGGCTCGAGACGCCAGGGAGCATCATAAGCGTTCGCGAGGCCTCCCGCCTGCAGGATTGCAGATTCGCCTCTTGCGCCCCTCTCTCGACACCCCAGCTCAGGGGCGGGGTGATTGCGCAATCACCCAGGGGTGAGCGTCCAAACACCCCCGCTCGCCCTCCAAAACCCGCCGCCCGCCGACTAGTGTTCGAGCCAGTCGCAGCGAGCCAGGCACACGGCGGGCACGGCGCAAGGGGCGCATCCGCCCGGGCCGCCTCACTGCGAGGAGCATCAAGGGGAAGCACCATACACACAGGAGGTAATCGCAATGAACGCTACCGTAACTCGTCGTGGTTTCGTCTCCGCTGCCGGCACCGCCAGCCTGCTGGCCGCATGCGGCTACAAGGGCGGGGTCGCCTGGGCCGATAACGCCGCTGCCGCCGACATCGAGTGGACCGACAGCGCCGACATCGTGGTCTGCGGCGCAGGCGGCGCAGGCCTCAACGCCGCCTACCGCGCGGCCGAGCTGGGCGCCTCCGTCATCGTGCTTGAGAAGTCCGGCTTCACCGGCGGCACCCTGCAGTTCTCCGAGGGCGCCTTCCAGGCCGTGTGCGACGACGAGTTCGCCCTCGACGACGGCACCAACCCCGTCACCAAGAACGACTCCGTCGAGCTCATGCAGCAGTGCTGGCTCGCCATGGCCGACGGTGACTGCGACGAGGACCTCGTGAAGACCCTCGTGGCCAAGTCCGGCGAGGCGCTCGAGTGGGTCAAGAGCTCCTTCGGCTGCATCGTCCACTCCACCGCCGGCATCCGCCCCGTGCCCTTCGTGCCGCAGGAGACCATCGCCGACCGCATCATGTACCTGGTAGACCCGGCCGACCCCGAGGGCACCTACGGCCACGGCGGCAAGGTGTGGATGGACAACGCCGCCACCGCGCTCACCGACAAGGGCGGCAAGATCGTCCTCAACGCCGAGATCGTCGAGTTCCTCACCGATGAGACCGGCGCCGTCATCGGCGTCAAGTGCCTCGACGGCAGCTGTTACAAGGCCGAGAAGGGCGTCATCTGCTGCACGGGCGGCATCGACCACAACGAGGTCATGGCCAAGCACGTGAACCCGCACCACTACTGGATGATGAAGCACCACAACCTCACCATGGTGGACGCCAACACCGGCGAAGGCATCCTGGCAGGCATGGCGCTGGGCGCGCAGACCAGCTTCCACGGCACCGACAACAACCCCAGCTACTTCTGGATCGGCACCAACAAGCACATGATGGACATCATCGCCGTGGGCCCGCGCGGCTACCGCTTCGCCCGTGAGGACACCACCTACGGCTTCTGGAGCCGCTGCCTCTACACCCAGACGCGCCAGGAGGGCGGCTTCGACGGCCAGGTGTGGATCGTCTTCGGCGACTCCAACTTCGAGGACAACTCCGCCCTGCAGGACGCCGAGCAGGTGCAGGCCTGGTATGACGACGGTACGCTGGTGAAGGGCGACACCGTGGCCGAGCTGGCCGAGAAGACCGGCCTGCCCGAGGTGGGCCTGCAGGCCACGCTCGACGACTGGAAGACGTGCTGTGAGAACCAGGAAGACCCGCAGTTCGGCCGCACCGACGGCTTCGGCGTCATCGACGCGCCCTACTACGCCATGAAGCTCATCATGTCCACCACCGGTGCCTTCGGCGGCATGGTCATCGACGAGCAGTGCCACGTGCTCGACTACGAGGGCAACCCCATCCCGCACCTCTTCGCCGCCGGCAACTGCTCGGCCGGCTGGCTGGGCGACTTCTACTACGGCAGCGGCACGTGCCTCATGGCCTGCGCCGCCCTGGGCATGATCTCGGCCGACAACGCCGTGGCCGGCACCTACGAGTCCGACCCCGCCAAGCCCGGCGCCACCGGCCAGACCGACCCCGAGGCTGCCGCCGAGGACGCCTCGGACGCCGAGCCCGCGGCTGACGCCTCCGCCATCGCCGACGGCACCTACGAGGGCACCGGCAAGGGCATCGGCGGCGACGTGCCCGTGACCGTGACCGTCGAGGGCGGCAAGATCACCGCCGTCACCGTGGGCGACAACTCCGAGACCCAGGGCATCGGCACCAAGGCCATCGAGCAGCTGCCCGACGAGATCGTGGCCGCCAACGGCACCGACGGCGTTGACGCCGTGGCCGGCGCGACCGTGACCTCCAAGGCCATCTTCTCCGCCGTCAACGAGGCCCTCGCCAGCGCGTAAG
>CAVJGP010000060.1:0-17479 GCA_963648855.1 Alistipes onderdonkii
CAACAGTATGCAGAGGGTTCGCGGGCGTGCCTGGGGGTGCGGACTCATCCACAAGGCCAAGGCCGCGCGTGCGATCTGATGACATGCTCTCTCCTGTCGCGACGATTCATGCTTGCGGGACGTCGTGCGCAGCGAGGCCGAAAGGCTCCCCTGCGCCGGGCGGCCTGGACGTACTCGATGGGCCACTGCAATCAAACAAGCTACAAATATAACCGTTTACCAGCGGCGTTGCAGCAGTGTCCCTACAGGGTTGCGAATACGTCACCCAAAAGCCACGCCGTGCATACGGACGATGTAAACAAAAAAAGCCGGAAGCAAAAGCCTCCGGCTTAGAGAAAACATGGTCGGGCAAGCGGGATTTGAACCCACGACCCCTTGACCCCCAGTCAAGTGCGCTACCAAGCTGCGCTATTGCCCGTGCTCAAGTGCGGAAGAAACTATACTCCCAGACTTCCGTTTCGACAAGGCACGGCGGACATTCCGTTCCGATTCACAGTTTATTCACTACCGCCCGAAGATAAATCGCGCATCGAGAACTGCTCCTGGGATTCCGCGACCACCTGTTTGGCTGTCCGTAAGGCGACGTCGCCGGAAAAGCCGCGCCCCGCAAGGAACCGGGCGAGCTTCTCGGTGGGGTTCTTCTCAGGCATGCGCTTCTTCCTTGCGACCCCGAGGGCGCGCTCGAGCTCGGTGGGGCCGTCGGTGCACTCCCCCATCGCCTCCCGCACATCGGCCTCGCGCACGCCGCGCGTTAGCAGGTCGCGCTCGATTCTCCTCGACCCCCAGCCGGCGCGGCGCTTGGAGCACGCAAACGCCTGGGCAAAGCGCAGGTCGTCTATGAGGCCGCTTCGGCAGGCCCGCTCGACCGCCTTGCGGGCTGCGGACCGGTCGTAGCCCTCGCTTACAAGGAACTCCTCCATCTCGCGGCTCGACCTGTCGCGGGCCGCGAGCTTGGAGGTAAGGCGCATGAACGCCGCCTGTTCGAGCACGCCGGCAAGATGCGCCTCAAAGTCCTCGGGGCCCGAGAAGGTCTGCCTGCCCGCCTTCAGGGCAGCTTTCGCGCTCTTGGGAACCAGCCAGGTTTCGGCGTGCGCCAGGCCCTCGTTCTCCGCTTGGCCGGAGCTTGAGCCCCGGCTGGCATCGGGCGTCTCCAACACACAGAGAACCTGCCTCGGTATGGCGTTGCCGTCATCCTCATCTTGGATGCTGAGGCGATAGGTACCCTGCGTGTCACGCGCAATGCGGCGGCTTGCCTGCGCCTGTATCAGGGCGTCCAGTTGTTCTCGAACCGCATCCACCGCTTCGCTTGACATATGTAACTCCCAGCGATGCCAGCGGGCGTCTTAGAACTGCGGGGTTTCTGCGGCAGGTGCCTGCGATTCCTCTTCCTCGGGCGGCAGAAGACCGATCGCCACGCGCACCTTGTGGTCGATCTCGGCGCACAGCTCGGGGTTCTGCTTCAGGAAGTCCTTCGCGGCATCCCTGCCCTGGCCGATACGCTCCTGGCCGTAGGTGTACCAGGAGCCGGACTTTTTGACGATGTCCTCGTCGACGGCCATGTCCAGGACGCAGCCCTCCTTGGAGATGCCCTCGCCGTACATGATGTCGAACTCCGCCTGGCGGAAGGGTGCTGCCACCTTGTTCTTGACCACCTTCACGCGAACGCGGTTGCCCACGATCTCGGTGCCCTTCTTGATGGACTCCACGCGACGGATCTCCAGGCGCACCGAGGAGAAGAACTTGAGCGCGCGGCCGCCCGTGGTGGTCTCGGGGTTGCCGAACATGACGCCGATCTTCTCGCGCAGCTGGTTGATGAAGATGCAGGTGGTCTTGGACTTCGCAAGCGAGCCGGCAAGCTTGCGCAGGGCCTGGCTCATAAGGCGTGCCTGGAGGCCCACCGAACTGTCGCCGATCTCGCCCTCAATCTCGGCGCGGGGTACAAGGGCGGCCACGGAGTCGATGACGATAACGTCGATGGCGCCGGAGCGCACGAGCATGTCGCAAATCTCAAGGGCGTCCTCGCCGGTGTCGGGCTGCGAGATAAGGACCTCGTCGATGTCGACGCCCAGGCGGGCCGCATAGCCCGGGTCCAAGGCGTGCTCGGCGTCGATGAAGGCCACGACACCGCCCATCGCCTGGGCCTCGGCCAGGATCTCCAGCGACAGCGTGGTCTTGCCGCTCGACTCGGGGCCGTAAATCTCGATGATGCGGCCGCGGGGAACGCCGCCGATACCCAGGGCGGCGTCGAGGGCCAGCGCGCCTGTGGGGATGGACTCCACCGACAGGGCATCGGGGGCATCGCCGAACTTCATGATGGACCCCTTGCCGAAGCGCTTCTCAATCTCGCTCGTGGTGAGCTCGATCATCTTGGTGCGCTCGTCGCCTTCGGTGCGGGCGTGAATCTCTTTGGAGACAGAGGAAGACTTAGCCATGTTGGGACCTTCTTGCTATCGGTATGAGTGAGTCGACTTGGCGCCTGGGGCCATTCTGCCATGCTTTCGGCGCAAGTTCCATCATGTCGGCTGCGAGTTTGTCACAACATCTTGTGACAACTGCGTGACAAACGTCACAGGTTTTGTGATTGTGCTTGATAGAGCAGGTCAAGGGCGCAATCCGTGGCCTGTGCGCGCACCTGAACGCGCGACCCTTCGAAGATGAAGCGTTTGACGCTCGTAAAGCCCGCGGGGCCTACGACCGCGATGCAGACGCATCCCAAGGGGGCCTGCGGGGTCGCGCCGCCAGGACCTGCGATCCCGGTGGTGCTGACTGCCCAGTCGCTGCCGAGCTTCTCCCGAGCGCCCCGCGCCATGGCGAGGGCGGTCTGCTCGGATACCACGCCGTCGTGCTCGATCTGCGCGGCGTCCAGGCCCAACGCGCGGACCTTCTCCTCGACCATGTACGTGACGGCGCCGCCCCGCACGACCGACGAGGAGCCGGGCTGGGAGGTGAGCGCGGCGCTCACGAGGCCTGCGGTGCACGACTCGGCGGTGCAGACCGTCTGGCCGGCCGTCGAAAGCGAGGCGATGACGTCATGGGCCCTGGGGTGGTCGCCCTCGGCGCTACCCCATGCGAAGTCTTTGGGGCTGTCATGCGTACCCGCGTCAGCCTTTGCCGTCTTCTTCTCGCCCGACGTGCCAGTGGAGCTCAGCAGCGGCCAAGCCTTGGCGAAGTAGTCCACCATCGAGGCAATGGTGAAGAACACCGCTGCGAGCATGAGTGCCCACGCCAGCACCTGGAACCATGCGAGGGCCCCGATGACGGGCGACAGCATGAGGATGAACAGGCAGATTGCCACCATCGTGGTGGCAGTCTTGATCTTGCCCAGGATGGAGGCGGCCACCACGACGCCCGCCGAAGCGACGAGCATGCGCAGGCCGCTCACGAGCATCTCGCGTGCCACGATGACCATGGGAATCCAGCTCGGGAGCAGGCCGAGCTCCACCAAGGCGAGAAGGGCCGCCACCACAAGGATCTTGTCGGCGATGGGGTCGATGAACTTGCCGAAGACCGTGACCTCGTTGCGGGAGCGCGCCAGGTAGCCGTCGAGGGTGTCAGTCAGGCAGATGAGCCCGAAGATCACGACCGATGTCACCGCGCGAACGGTGGGCGCACCATCCCCGGCGGGCATGAGAAGCTCCTCCCAGGGAAGGAGGAGCGCAACCACGAACACCGGGATGAACAGGATGCGGATGACGGTCACAATGTTGGCGGGCGTCCACTCGATGCCGCCCCAAACCTTGTTGGGCTTAGACATGCCTGCCTCGCTTAGACGATATGGCCAAACAGCTCGTAGCATACCGACTCGTCGATGAGGACGTCGACGAAGTCGCCCATGGCAACGTCGGCAGCGCCCAGGTGCACGACGCCGTCGGAGTCGGGGGCCTGGAAGTAGGCACGGCCGAGCATGTCGACCTCGCCGTCCTGATCCTCCTCGCTGGAGTCGACGAGCACCCTCACGACCTGGCCCACGCGCTTGGCCGCGCTCGCGAAGCCGTAGGCCTCGGCGATGTCCACCATGCGCTGCTCGCGGTCGTGCTTGACGTCCTCGTCCAGCTGGTTAGCCATCTCGGCCGCCTCGGTGCCGTCCTCCTGGGAGTAGGCGAAGACCGAACAGTAGTCGAACTCGGCCTTTTCGATGAAGCCGACCAGCTCGTCGAACTGCTCGGGCGTCTCGCCGGGAAAGCCCACGAGAGCCGTCGTGCGTAGGGCGATGCCGGGCACCTCGCGGCGCAGGCGGGCGACCATCTCGAGAAACTCCTGCGTGTCGCCCGTGCGGTTCATGTCCTTGAGGACCTGGGCGTTGCTGTGCTGAAGCGGGATGTCGATGTACTTCACGATCTCGGGCGTGTCGCGGATGGTGGAGACGAGCTCATCGGACAGGCCCTCGGGCTGCAGGTACAGGACGCGTACCCAGCCGTTGTAGGGGCGCACCTCCTCGGCCACCTTGCGCAGCAGGTAGGCAAGCGTGGGGGTGCCGGGCAGGTCACGGCCCCAAATGCCCGTGTCCTGGCCGATGAGGACGATCTCACGCACACCGCCCTCAAGCAGGTGGCGCACCTCGGAGAGGATGACGTCCTCGGTCCGCGAGAAGTAGCGGCCGCGGATGTAGGGAATCGCGCAGAACGAGCAGAAGCGGTCGCAGCCGTCCGAGATCTTCACGTAGGCGAAGGCGGCCTGGACGGTGCGGGCGAAATCCGGCACGGCCTCGGCGGCGTCCTCGATGCCCAGGATGTCGCGCAGGACGTGACAGATTTCGTCCTCGCGGTTGCACGGGACGAAGGCAGCCACGTCGGGCATTTCCTTCTCAATCTCGTCGCCATAGCGCGAGGGGATGCAGCCGGCCATGACGACCGGGCAGGTGATGCCGCCCTCAAGCTTCTCGGCCACCAGGGACAGCGTCAGCTCGATGCCCTCTTCCACGGCGCTCATCAAGAAGGAGCAGGTGTTGACGATGATGACGTCGGCAGCGTCCGCGTCATCGACGATGGACAGAGCCGGGTCGGCCTCGATGAGGGCGCGCATGCGGTCGGAGTCGACCTCGTTCTTGGCGCATCCCAGGGTGACGAAGGCGATGTTATGGGTTTGGTTTTGCATCGTATGAAAGCCTTTCGGCCGCTTGAGACTAGCGGTAGTTGGTGAACTGGAGGGGCTGTCCGTAGTCCTGCTGACGCAGGAAGGCGATGACCTCCTGAAGCGCGTCCTTGCTTGCGGAGGACACCTTGAGCTTGTCGCCCTCAACGGTCACCTTGACCTTGAACTTCGCGTCGCGCACCTCGCGGCTGATCTTCTTGGCGAGCTCTTGCTCGATGCCCTGCACGACGGTGCCCACGACGCGCACGGTGCCGGCGCTGGCGGGCTGGGGGTCGGCCCAAGACACGCTCGACAGGTCTACCTTGCGGCGGACCAGGCGGGTCTGGAAGACGTCGATGACCTGGGACGCCACAAACTCCGAGGGAGCCTGCACGGTGATGACGCCCTTGGCCTTGTCCAGGTCGATGGTGGCGTGCGAGTCCTTGAGGTCGTAGCGCTGCACAAGCTCCTTGGTGGTCTGCTGGTAGGCGTTGTCCACCTCCTGCATATCAACTTCGGAGACGACGTCGAAGCTGCTGTCCTTAGATGCCATGTTCTCTCTCCTTGTTCATAGAGTCTGCTGGTTGAAATGGGACCGTTGGGCCTGTGTTACTCGGAGTAGTCGGAATAGTCGTAGTACCCCGAGTCATCGGAGTAATCGGAATAGTCCGAATAATCCGAGTAGTCGGAGTAGTCCTGCGAGTCATCCGAGTACCCCGAGTCATCCGGCGGCGCGGGCTCGCCCTGGTCTTCCTGGCCCTCTTGCCCCTCCTGGCCCTCCTGGGCGGCGGGCTCTTGGATCCACTGATCCTGGGGGACGTTCGCGGTGAGCGTGTAGGTGCCGTTGGAGATGGTGGGCGTCACCTCGGTGCCGTTGATGGTGACCTGCACGCCGGTAAGGTCGCTGAGGGTCATGGAGATGGACTTGCCCACCGTCCAGGTGTTTGCGACGCCCGGCTGGAGGTTGTCGGCGAAGACGGCGGTGCCGTCCACGTTGACCTCGGCCCACACCGCGCTCGCGCTGTCCGAAGCCAGCGTGAGCACCACCTGGGAGTTCACGGGGATGGAGTCAAGGTCCAAGCCGGAGGGCTTGAGCTGCGTGACGTCGGTCTTCTGGACAGTTGTCTCCTCCACGGCCGGCTGCGGGCGATTGACGATGGCGTTCACCGCGACCGCGAGGACGACGGCGACCACGACCACGCCGGCCGCCACCACGATGAGAAGCGCCCGACGGTCGGCCTTGATGGTGTCGAGGATGCCGAGGAAGACCTCGCGCAGGTCCTGCTGCTCGCTGAGGCGCGTCTGGTTGCGGCCGCCGTTGCGACCGCCGCTGCCGCCCTCATAGCCGTCGTCGAGTCCCACGGGCTCCACCTGCTCGCGCTCACGCCACTCGCCGCGCTCGTATGCGCCGGCCACGCGGCCGGGACGACGGCTGCCGGCTGAGTCAGCCGTGCCTCGATACCCATGCGAGGATGCGCCCGAGGCCTGGCCGCCGTGGCCGGCGCGAGCGGCAAGCGGGGCGGCAGCCTGGCCGGGACGCATGCCGGCGGCCTCGCGCTGTGCGTAGCCGGACTCGCCTCGGCCGTCCTGTCGGGAGAGGCGATATGCGCCTTGCTCGCCAGGGACGACGGGCCGACGCGAGGGGGAAGACGCATCGCTCGCACGGTTCTGCCGATAGCCGCCCCGCCGCGCCTCGTCGCCCGCATAGGAACGTTGGGCCGCCTGAGGCCTCTGGGCCGTCCGCGATGCGGCAGACGCGCCAGCCGAGCCGTACGCCCCGCGCCTTTCCTGCTCGGAATACCCGCGGTCTGCGGAAGTCGCGCGGGCAGGCCTTCCGGCATTGCCCCGCGAGGTCTCGGGCTGGACGCCGTATCGACCGCTGCGGTCTCCTGCCGACTGGCCGCCTGCGCGCGAGGGGCGCCCCTGCGCGTCCCGGTCGGCGTCGAAGCCCCGGTCTGCGCGCCTGCGCCAATCCTCGTCGGCACGCGCCTGCTCACGCTTCTTGCGCTCGTAGTCGGCGCGCTGCTGGTCGTAGACGCGCATGACGTCGCGCGTGTCGAGCCCCAGATAGCGCGCATAGGAGCTAAACGTGGCACGAGCGTACCCCGCAGGGGGCATCGCGTCGAAGTCCGTGTTCTCGTAAGCCTCGAGCACGCGAGTACGGATGCTGATGTCGGCGGCGACCTGATCGAGCGTCAGGCCCTTCTCATGACGGCGCTTGGAGAGAACGGTGCCGATAGGCTGCATGTTTGGCATCACTACATCACTCCCCTGTCGTGCTGTCGGCTTGGCGAAGCGTCTGGAGCTCGTCGAGGTCGGCCACGAGCACGTCTCGCGGCTTGGAGCCGCGGGCCGGGCCCACGACCCCCATCTCCTCCAGCAGGTCCATGACACGGCCTGCGCGTGCATAACCGAGCTTCATGCGGCGCTGGATCATAGAGGTGCTGCCGAGCTGGTTCTCCACGACGAGTTTAGCAGCCTCCCAGGCCAAGGGATCGTCGTCGTTCGCCCCGCCCGAGGGCTTCTTGTCGGCGTCCACGTCCACCGAGGTGTCGAGCTGCAGCTGGGTGGACGTGCCCGGCAGCGGTGCCATGGAGCACTCGCGCGCACTCACCGGCTGCGACTTGAGGTGCGTGAGGATGCGCGACTTCTCCTCGTCGGTGATGTTGCAGCCCTGGATGCGCCGGGGCCGGTCGCCGTAAGCTGCCTCGAGGAACAGCATGTCGCCGTGGGGCAGGAGCTTCTCGGCGCCGCCCTGGTCGATGATGATGCGCGAGTCGGTACCCTTAGAGACGCGCAGGGCGATGCGGTTGGCAACGTTTGCCCTGATGAGGCCCGTGACGATCTCGGCACGCGGGGTCTGCGTGGCGATGATGAGGTGGATACCGGCAGCGCGGCCGAGCTGGGCGATGCGCACGATGGAGGCCTCGACGTCCTTCTTGGCAACCATCATGAGGTCAGCCAGCTCGTCGATGACGACCACGATGCACGGCAAGTGTGTGAGCGTGGTCTGGGACTCGTCGAAGTTCGCGTTGGCCACAAGGTTGTTGTAGGCCTTGAGGTCGCGCACGCCCAGGTTCGAGAAGATGCGGTAGCGCCTGTCCATCTCGGTGACGCCCCACTGCAGCGCCGCAGCCGCCTGGCGCGGGTCAGTGACGACAGGCATGACAAGATGGGGAATCCCGTTGTACTCGCTGAACTCGACCTGCTTGGGGTCGACGATGATGAGGCGCAGGTCGTCGGGCGTGTCGCGCATGAGGAAGCTCAGCACGATGGAGTTGACGGTCACCGACTTGCCCGAGCCGGTGGTACCTGCGATGAGCAGGTGGGGCAGCTTGGCGAGGTCGGAGTGGACGGGCTTGCCGTTGGCGTCGAGGTCTACGGCGAAGTCAAGCGGCCCTCCTGTCACGCACGGGAGCACATCGCCGAAGGCGACGTTCTGGCGGACGTTGTTGGACACCTCGATGCCCACATAGCTCGTGCCGGGAACCGGGGCGTAGATGCGCACGCTCGTGCGGGCAAGGGTGCGCGCGATGTCGTCCTCAAGCGAGGTGAACTTGCTCACGCGCACGCCCTCGCCAGGACGTACCTGGTAGGTGGTGCAGGTGGGGCCCTCAACCCAGTCGATGACCTCGGCCTCAACATGGAACTCGTTGAGCGCCGACTGCAGCTCGGCCGCCGTTTTGGCCGCGCCGTCGGTCTTCTTGGACACAAAGCCGTTACCGTTGCCCGACCTCTGGACAAAGGAGGGACTCGGCAGCACGTAGGCGCCGCCCTCGGCATGAGCCGGAGCCTGGGAAGCAGGTGCCGCGAATGATTCGAGGGCGATTGTGGCCTGCGCGGGCTTGCGTGCCGGAAGGCTGGATTCGGCACGGGCGGGAGTTGCTGTCACCGGTTGCACGTCGGACACGCCAAGGCGGGCGGAGTTGTCCGGCTCCTCCCAGGGAAGCTCCACAGCAGAGGTCACCACCTCGCCCGGGCGCGACTGGAGGGGCTCTTGGGTTGCGACGGCTTTGACCGTGCGCTTGGAAGCGGTACCAGCAGGCGTACGCGCGGGCGTTACCACGGGCACGGCGCCCGGCATCGCCGCAGCGGGGGCCCCCATGACCGGCGCGACGGAAGATGCAGGCTGCCCGTCATCGGCAAAGCCATAATCGCCCAGGGCATACGAGCTGCTCGGCGAGGGAACGGGAGCACATGCGCGCGCACTCTCTGCGCGCAGGTCGCAGTCTTCGACGATCCGCGACGAGGATGCCTCCGCAGGGGAAGCATCCGCAACATAGCTCTCAGCCGCTGCCTCGATCTCGTCGTCATAGTACAGGGGCGCGCCGGGGATGACGCCCGGCACCAGCTCGTCGGCACGGCCGCTGCCCAGGTCGTTCGGGTCGAAGTTGTCGCGGTTCCACTCGTCGGCAGGGTTGTACCAGCCCGAGCTTACAGAGCGAGGCGCGCGCTTGAGGACGGACTTGGGCGGGACGGGAAACCCGTCGCAAGAACTCTCCTGCGTCTGGGGCCTTACCTGGGGCTGCGTCTGGGCCTGGGTGTTGGGCCACTCGCTTGCGACGGCATCCCGCACGCGCTCCTCGCGCACCTCAGTGGCAGGCGCATCCTCAAATCCCTCATCAAGCAGGGTGGTTTGCGCGGTGACGGACATGCCGGCGCGGCTCAGGACCGATGCAGGCGGCACGGCGAAGCTGTCGAACTGCGTCGGCTCCTGGTCGAAGGGTATGACCGTCGTGGTGGCGCGCGCGGGCTCCTCGATAGGCAGGCGCATGTCTGCCGCCCCCCGAGAGGACGCGCGGCGATTCGCCTGCGGGTCGAAGAGCACCGTGGGCTGGTAATCCAGCGGCAGCTCGTCTTCGTACTCGTAGGCATCCTGGCGGCGCATGACATTGGCGCGCTCACGCGACTGGCGGCGCTCCAGGCTGCGGGCGCGAGCCTGCTGGTGCCGCGCGTGAACCTGCCCCAAGGCGCCCTTGATGTCCAGGCCTATCACAATGATGCCGGCGACGCCCAGGCCTGCGGCGACAAAGAGGCCCGCGACCTGCCCAAAGAGCGAGATGAGCATCCAGGCCAGGCCGTTGCCGACGTACCCGCCCCGGTTGCGCAGGGTTTCCAGGGCAAAGAGCGACGTCGGGTCCGAGGCGGCTCCGGGAGCGGTGAGGCCAAGCGCGCACATCACGGCCACAGCCACCATGAGAAGTCCCACGATGACGCGGCCGGCAACTACGCCGACGCGCTCGGTGAAGATGGTGATGGACCACGCGAGAAGGGCGATCGGGACGAGGACCGCCCCCATCCCGAAAAGGGTGTGCAGGAAGGCGTTGAGCGCCGAGCTCACGACCCCCGTGCTGGGGACAAGCAGCGAGACGAGAAGCGACGCCCCGACGACCGCCACGATGACGCCGGCAATCTGCCGACGGGCGTCAACGTCGAGAAGCGCAGGGCGAGGCGCTGCAGGAACAGGGGCAACCGGCGCATTGGCGGCCGCTGTGGGAGTACCGGCCTGGGCGCGGCCCGAGCGAGCTGCGGCCGTCGCCTTCTGCGAGCTGGCCTTCTTCGCCCTTGTGCTCCCCTTCGCGGCGTCTTTAGTTGTCTTCTGCGAGCTTGCCTCGCCCTTGGGACGACTCACGCGCCTGAACCCTTCTTACACCTCGACGACGAATGGCACGAGAACCGGGCGGCTGTGCCAGGTTTCCCACAGCGTGTTGGACACGGCCTCCTTCACGACCTTCTCCACGGCCTCCTTGCTCTCCAGCGAGCTGGAGCGCTTGGCCACGGCCTTCTTCACGCGCTCGGTGAGCATGTTGACAAAAGAAGGGGCCTCGGCGTCGAAAGAAACGCCCTTTGCAGAAAGCTGAAGGCCCACGAGGGTGCTCGTGCGGCGCGAGAACGTGGCCACGAAGCTCACGAGGCCGTCTTCAGAGAGGCGTTTGCGGTCGGACAGCACCATCTGGTCGGTGTCGGAGATGCGCAGGCCGTCGACATAGATGACGCCGGACTCGACGGTCTTGCCGCGCACAACCTTGCCCTGGCGCATCTCAAGCGACTCGCCGTTGTCCATGACGAAGATGTTCTTCTCCTCCACGCCCATGGCCTGGGCGAGCTTGGCGTGGGCGCGCAGGTGCGTGGCCTCGCCGTGGACGGGCATGAAGTGCTTGGGCTTGGTGAGCGCCATGACCATCTTGAGCTCCTCTTGCGAGGCATGGCCCGACACGTGCACCTGGCCGCGGCTCTTGTCGTAGACGTCGGCGCCGATCTTTGCCAGCGTGTTGATAATCTGCGTGACGGCCTTCTCGTTGCCCGGGACCGGCGTGGCCGAGATGATGACGGTGTCGCCCTGCTGGATCTGCAGGGTCTTGTGCTCGCCGGTGGCCATGCGCGCGAGGGCAGAGAGGGGCTCGCCCTGAGAACCCGTGCACATCACGACGACGCGGTTCTCGGGGTACTTGTCGATGTCGAAGGCGTCGATGATGTCTTCCTCGGCAATCTTGAGGTAGCCCAGCTCACGGGCGATGCGCGTGTTCGTGAGCATCGAGCGGCCCGTGACTACGACCTTGCGGCCCGACGCCGTGGCGGCGTCGCACACCTGCTGCAGACGGTGGATGTGGCTGGAGAAGGAGGCCACGAAGACGCGGCCCTTGGCGTTGGAGATAACCTCGTTGAGGAAGGGGCCGACGCTTGCCTCGCTGGGCGTGTAGCCCGGGCGGCTGGCGTTGGTGGAATCGCTCATGAGCAGGTCGACGCCCTCCTGGCCGAAGCGCGCCAGCGCCGCGAAGTCGGTGCGCACGCCGTCGATGGGCGTCTGGTCGAGCTTGAAGTCGCCCGTGTGCAGCACGTTGCCGGCGGGGCTCGTGATGTAGAGGCCCATGGCGTCGGGAATCGAGTGGTTCACGGAGAAGAACTCCACGCCGAGCTTGCCGAGCTGGAGCTTGTCGCCGGCCTTCACTTCCTTGAAGTTGGGGTTCTTGATGCGGTGCTCCTCAAGGCGGCCCGCCACCATGCCGAGCGTGAGCTTGGAGGAGTACACGGGCACGTTGGGGTTGAGGTCCTGCAGGATGTACGGCAGCGCGCCGATGTGGTCCTCATGGCCGTGCGTGATGATGATGCCGCGCAGCTTGTCCTCGTTCTCAAGGACATATGTGTAGTCGGGCAGGATGAGGTCGACGCCGGGATGGTTGTCGTCAGGAAACATCAGGCCAGCATCGTCCAAGATCATGTCGTCACCGTATTCGATGACGGTCATGTTCTTGCCGATGCCGTCCAAGCCGCCCAAGGGAATGATCTTGAGCGCGGGGCCCTTAGGCTGGGCATTCTTCTTTTTTGTGGCCATATACGAGTGGTTCCTCCTTCAGAGAACGCTGACATGACAAGAAAACAAAACGCGGCGCCGACAAGGCCAGGCCTCATCATTGACGCCGCGCTGAGCTATCGAATGTGTTGGGCGCCGCCCAGGCGGGGCGGGCGTGATGAAACGGCTTCGGGCATCTTACCCCATGCCGGCCCGAGGAAGCGCCGGGTGCGTACGATTACGCAAGAAGCCTAGAGGCCCAGATATCCGGGGTTAGGCCCGACTTAGAGGCCCATAAGGTGCTCGAGACCCACGGTGAAGGGCTCGGCCAGGTCGGCCACGCTGCGGATGGCGAGAAGCACGCCGGGCATGTAGGCCTCGCGCAGCGTGGAGTCGTGGCGGATGGTGAGCGTCTGACCTGCGGCGGACATGATGACCTCCTGCGAGGCCATGTAGCCGTCGCCGCGGATGGCATGGATGCGCACGCCGTCTACCTCGGCGCCGCGCGCGCCCTCACAGCCCGCAATCTCGGTCTCCGAGCCGGGGCCGGCGTTCTTGGCGCCCTGACGGCCCTCGGCGATCATGCGGGCGGTGGTGACGGCCGTGCCGGAAGGCGCGTCCTTCTTGCCGTCGTGGTGCATCTCGACGATCTCAACATCGGGGAAGAACTTGCCCGCCACCTGGGCGAACTGCATCATGAGGACGGCGCCCGTGGTGAAGTTCGGGGCAAAGAAGAGCTTGCCGCCCTTCTGCGCGTAGCGCTGCGCGAGGGCCGCCATGTCCTCGCGGGCGACGCCCGTGGTGCCCACCACCATGTTCACGCCGTGCGAAAGGGCGCACTCGACGTTTGCGAGCACCGCGCTGGGCATGGTGAAGTCCACCACGACGTCGGCCTGCGTAGCCTCGATAAGCGTAGAGAGGTCGTCGGAGCAGGCGAACTCGCCGTCAGCGCACGACACGGGCTGCCCGGCGCAATGGGGGTCGAAGCAGCCCACAACGGCCATGTCCTGGGCGGCGGCGACAGCGTTGACGATGCAGGTGCCCATACGGCCCTTGGCGCCGGAAACGATGACTTTGATCATGGGAGAGCTCCTTACTGCCTCTTTGGAGGGAATCGACGTTTCGTGCAACGGAGTCTAAACGAAAGGGGACGCCGGATTGCCCCGACGTCCCCTTGAAACCTTGAACTGCGTAAATCAGCCTTGGAACGGCTTAGCCCTCGTGATGACGGCGGGGCTGACGGCGCTGGCCGCCCTCATCGCCGGCGTCGTGGCTGCGATGGCCGCGGTCGCCGGGACGACGGTCGCTACGGGGCTTGCGCTCGCCGCGCTCCTCAGAAGGCTTGCCCGAAGAGGCGGGCGCCTCGGGCTTGTCGATGCGGTCGAGCGACACCTTGCCCTTCTCGTCGACCTCGAGGACCTTGACGTGCACCTCGTCGCCCACGTTGAGGACGTCCTCGACCTTCTCCACGCGACCCTGGGCCATGCGGGAGATGTGCAGCAGGCCGTCCTTGCCGGGCAGCAGCTCGACGAAGGCGCCGAAGGGCTGGATGCCCACGACGCGGCCGAAGTACTCCTCGCCCACCTCGGGCACCTTGACGATGGCCTCGATGCGAGCGCGGGCCTCCTCGCCGCCCGCGTCGCAGGAAGCGATGAAGACGGTGCCGTCCTCCTGGATGTCGATGGTGGCGCCGGTGTCCTCCTGGATGGAGCGGATGGTCTTGCCGCCCGAGCCGATGACCTCGCGGATCTTGTCGGTCGGGATGTGGATGGTGATGATGTGCGGGGCGTTCTCACGCACGGCCTCGCGGGGCGCGGCGATCTCGGCGAGCATGGCGTCGAGGATGAAGGCGCGACCCTCCTTGGCCTGCTGCAGGGCGTGCTGCAGAATCTCGAAGGTGAGGCCCGTGGCCTTGTTGTCCATCTGCATGGCGGTGATGCCCTCGGAGGTGCCCGTCACCTTGAAGTCCATGTCGCCCAGGAAGTCCTCGAGGCCCTGGATGTCGGAGAGCACGACGGTCTTGCCGTTCTCCTGGATGAGGCCCATGGCGATGCCGGAAACGGGGCGCTTGATGGGCACGCCGCCGTCCATGAGGGCAAGGCAGCTGCCGCAGGTGGAAGCCATCGAAGAGGAGCCGTTGGACTCCATGACCTCGGACACCACGCGGATGGTGTAGGGGAACTCCTCCTCAGAGGGGATGACGGGCAGAAGGGCGCGCTCGGCCAGGGCGCCGTGGCCGATCTCGCGGCGCTTGGGCGAGCCCATGCGGCCCGTCTCGCCGGTGCAGTACGGCGGGAAGTTGTACTGGTGGATGTAGCGCTTGCCGTCGACGGGCTCGATGGTGTCGAGGCGCTGCCAGTCGTTGAGCATGCCCAGGGTCAGTACGGAGAGCACCTGGGTCTGGCCGCGCTGGAAGAGGCCCGAGCCATGGACGAGCGGCAGGTAGCCGGGCTTGATCATGAGCGGGCGGATCTCGTCGGCGCGACGGCCGTCGACGCGCTCGCCGGTCTCGACCACCATGACGCGCATGGCGTGCTTCTCGAGGCTCTTGAGCTCGACGGGGATCTCGCGGTCGAACTGGGCCTGCTCCTCCTCGGTGAACTCGGCCTTGATGGCGGCCATGAGGTCGGCGACCTTGGCCATGCGCGACTGCTTGTCGGCGTCCTTGAGGGCGGCGCTCATCTCGTCGTAGTGGGCGAAGATCTTGTCGTGGACGTAGGAGTTCGGCTCGTCGAGCGGGTACTCCTTCACCACGATGGGGCCGTTGACCTCGGCGACCTTCTCGAAGAAGATCTTCTGCTGGTCGCAGAAGGCACCGAGGGCCTCCTGGCCGAACTGCATGGCGGCCAGCATGTCCTCCTCGGTGATCTCCTCGGCGCCGGCCTCGAGCATGCTCACGAAATCACGGGTGCCGCCGAGCTCCAGGTCGAGGTCGGAGTTGTCGCGCTCCTCATAGGTGGGGTTCACGATGAACTCGCGGGTGTCGCGGTCGCGGCCGATGCGCACGCAGGCCAGCGGGCCCTCGAAGGGCACGCCGCCCACGGTGAGGGCCGCGGAGGCGCCCATGGTGCAGATGACGTCGAAGGGGTTCACCTGGTCGCACACCAGGGAGGTGGCGACGATCTGGACCTCGTTGCGGAAACCGTCGGGGAAGCTCGGGCGGATGGGTCGGTCGATCATACGAGCAGTGAGCGTGGCCTTGTCGGTGGGACGGGTCTCACGCTTGAGGTAGCCGCCGGGAAGACGGCCCACGGAGTACATGCGCTCCACGAAGTCCACCGTCAGCGGGAAGAAGTCGTAGTTCTTGCGCTCCTTGGAGACGACTGCGGTCATGAGGACCGTGGTGTCGCCCTGCTTCACCAGGACGGCGCCCGTCGTCTGCTTCGCGAGTTCACCCGTCTCAAGGGTATAGTGCTTGCCGTACAGGTCGAACTCGTGAGTAACTTTTGCCATGCGAATGTTCTCCTTCAACTCCGCTCGCCCCATTGCGAGCGGGACCTAATGCGCACACGCGCTGTCGTGAGACATTTGGCGCGCATACGAAAAGGGGCGCTCGTGCGCCCCTTAGAAGACAACTTACTGGATGTTGTCGCGAAGCTCGAGCTTCTTGATGAGCTCACGATACTCGTTGATATCGTTGGAGCGGATGTAGCGGAGAAGCGAGCGACGATGACCGACGAGCATCAGCAGGCCACGACGGCTGTGGAAGTCGTGGGGATGCTGCTTGCAGTGCTCGGTGAGGTCGCGGATACGAGCGGTGAGAAGGGCGACCTGAACGCGGGGCGTGCCCGTGTCGGTGGGGGTGGCGCCGAACTCGGCAACGATAGCAGCCTTCTGCTCCTTGGTGACCATGGTGGTTCCTTTCCATCTCTTGTGACAAAGACGCCCGAGTCTCAGATGCAATCCGATGGCGGTTGCAACCGGGGCAAGGGTCAAACAGGCGACAGGATACACCGATTCGCTTCACATGCACCTCCCAGGCCCTAAAACCCTTCCACCCACACGAAATCTGCGTGCGACGAGAACATTCCAAGCCTGGAAAGTTTGCCCTGAGGCTGTTTGCCGTGCGTTAAGGCCTACCGCGCGGGCAAGAGAGACCTACATGTATATGAGAGGCGCGTTGACAGCTCGGTCCTAGCCAACCAACACGCCGGCAAGCGTGGCATTCGGCATAGGCTCAATGCCGGTAATTTCCACCCGAACGAGTCCGAAACTGCGCAGAGTATGCTCCCCTGCCGGAATTGCAATCTCGTGATGACTTGCCGTGGTGCCATGGGCAATGCCATCTGCGCCGATGTGCTCGATGAGGACGGGTTCGACGGTTCCAACGCGTCGGGCGGCGTCCTCGTGACGCAGACGGTCGGCCAAAGCGCGCAGGCGCTCCGAGCGCTCGCGGATAACTTCGGGAGCGACTTGGTCGGGCATGCTGGCGGCCGGCGTGTCGGGACGGGCGGAGAAGCGGAAGGCATGAATCTTGGAGAAGGCCGCTTTCTGCGCCAGGGCCAGCGTCTCCTGGAAGTCCTCCTCGGTCTCCCCCGGGAACCCGACGATGATGTCGGTGGAGATGGCCGCAGCCGGCAGCGCCTCGCGGATGAGCGCGACCTTCTGCAGGAACTGCTCGGCGTTGTAGCGACGCCCCATGCGATGCAGCACGCGGGTGGAGCCGGCCTGAAGGGGCAGATGAAAATGTGGGGCCACGCAGTCGGCGTTACGCCGGAAAGCCTCGACGAGCTCAGACGTGACCTCGGGCGGCTCGATACTCGAGGCACGCAGAAGCACGCCGTGCTCGCGCATGAGGGGCGCGAGGCGCTCGATGAGCCCCGCCAGGTCGAACTGCACGCCCAGCTCATCGGATGCGGCATAGCGCCCCAGGTTGATGCCCGTGAGGTCGACCTCCAGCGCCCCCTCACCCAGCACCTGGAGCACCTGCTTCTCAATGAGGCTGTACGGCGTGGAGAGAGATTTGCCGCGAGCACGCCACACGATGCAGTACGTGCACTTGTTGTCGCAGCCGTCTTGGATTTTGACGCCGCGGCGGGCGCGAAAGACCGCATGGCTTCCCGAGGTCGAGGGCGCTTCCTCAGTGCTCAGACAGTCCTCGGCGCTACGCGCCTGCGG
>CAVJGP010000061.1:0-17306 GCA_963648855.1 Alistipes onderdonkii
AAGCTCGACGTCCACTCAAAGCAGGAGGTCATCGAGCTGGTAGAAGGGAGAATGGGGAAGTAGGAGGCAGGGCGTGCCAGTCTGCTTGAAGCCAACGCGCAATACCCATTGCAGCTCAAGGCAAGCTCTAGGGGGCCTGCCCGTATACATTTCTTGATGAAGGGGCGTGTGTTTGACGGCCCTTTGGGCGATCCGGCCGGCCGGGCGCGCGGCCCTTGTTCCGGCCTCGCCGCCTACGCTCTTTCAATCGCAGCGGTGTGCTGTTTGGTCTTCTCGTCGTATGAGACACCCACGAGCAGGATCTCTCCGCCCCAAGAGCGCAGGACGGCCGGGTAGTCGTTGCGTTTGATCTGCTCGATGGCACCGTCAACCGGCTTGTTCCACTTCAGCTCGACGACAATGGCCGGGCTCGGCGAGCCGCTCTTGGGGAGGAACACTACATCCGCACAGCCCTTGCCGCTGGGCAGCTCCTCAATCGTTGCGTACTCGTCAACCGCCGAGATGTAGGCAAGCTTGACCGCCGCACGCAACGCCTGCTCGTTGCTATAGAAGAGCGGGGCAGCGGCCGACTCGTGGGCGGTTTGCAGGCACTGGGCCACCACCCGCGCATCTCCCTCTATCGTCGCCTGCAAAAGATGGTCGGAGTTCTGTATCAACTTGGCCAGCTCGGTGCGACTGCCCGTCGCCAAAGCGGAGACGTATTGCCGACGAATCTCCTCATTGGGAACAAACGCCGTCTCTTCCCGTTCGTCATACCCCAGATACCCAAGGTGGACCAACAGCGTGAGGACGTCGTCCTTGCGCTTGAACGTCGTCATGTCGTTGGCGAACGTCGTCGTGTCGAGCCGCTGCGGCTCGCCGGCCAGCATCGCGACCACCGCTTGACGCAGGCCGTCGAAGTCGAGGTCGATATAGGTCTGGAGCGCCTCGTAGCTCTCGGTGGATGTCCAATAGTCAGAGCAGCGCCCCTTGGTGAGCGCCAGGACGACCGAACGGGGACTGTACATGTGCAAGCCCGATAGCCGATAGCCGTCATACCAGCGCCTGACCTGGGAAAAGTCCATATCCCATGCGTCGCAGAGCGCCCGCGTCTCCTGCTCGGTAAAGCCGAAATAACACGCGAGCTCACCAGGAGCGGTCATCGACAGCTCGTCGAACATGTTGAGGACCGAATGGGTCCCATATTTCTTGATGGGAAGGATCCCCGTCATGTACGCAAGGGCGACGTAGGGCTTGTCCTTGAGCAGGTCGCGCAAGAATCCGATAAACGCCTCCTGGGCGGCGGCGTCGGCGCGGGCCTCGCGAAACACCGCGTCCCACTCGTCGATGATGAAGACGAACCCCGGATGCCCCGACCCCGGAGCGCAGATGCGAGAGAGTGCTTCAAACAGGCTGCCCGTCTGCGCAGCCTCAGGAAAAGCCTGGCCAAGCTCGCCGAGGAGCCTGCCCACAATAAGCTCGGGCACCCCGGCGGCGCTGCCTGCCTCCCCAAGGAGCTGGCGCACATCAAGGTACACGACGTCGTAGGCGTTGATGTTCTCCCCATAAGAGGGCATCCCGGAAACCTCGAGGTCGTCGAACAGGGAATGGGAATCGATTCCGCGCTGGTAGTACGCACATAGCATGTTCGCCGCCATGGTCTTGCCGAAGCGGCGCGGACGACTCACGCAGACATAGCGATCGCCCCCGGCATACACGCGCGCGTTGAGCTGCCCGATGAGCCCGCTCTTATCCACATACACGCGCGCCCTGCGGTCGATGGCCATAGACTGGCTTCCCGGATTGAGATACACGCCCACGTCACACCGCCCATTTGGCCTTAACTAACGTTCCGACGTCAAGATTCTAGCATCGAGGTCAGGCAAGCGAACGCTGCGGTTACCATCCATACCGTGCCTCCCGCATTCCCTTGAGTTGCAAACTCAACCGAACAGTTCTCTAATTCATCCGAACGCGCAGCTCTGAGTCCAAGAACCCGAGCCCCCGTGCGGTCCTTGACGCTCAACAGGGCCAAATAACGGAAGGCTCCAGATATCGGCGAAGCCTGGGAAGACTATCTCTACTGGCAAAGCCAGGACAAGAAGACGCTCAAGCGCATCAACGCCCTCATACGCGATATCGACCGAAACGGCATGTCCGCTGGCATAGGCAAACCCGAACCGTTGCGCGGGGACCTATCAGGTTGGCGGAGCAGACGAATAGACGAATGCAACCGCATCGTCTACCGTATCCGAAACGACCAACTCGAAATCATCCAATGCGGCTCCCACTACCGCGACAAGTAACCCCCCATACAAAAAAGGGCTGGTGCCCCCGGCACCAGCCCAACATACTTTCTTTCAAGTAGCCAACCTCGCCGCAGCACGACGGCGCGAGGGAAACTCTCCGAAGTGCGCCTCCGCAGTGAAGGCAAGGGATGGGGCACAGCGCGAAGCGCTTCTGCCCCCGGTATCCCGCAGCCTTCGGTACGAGGACCAGCGCACGCAGGAGAGTTTCCCTCGCCCCCTCGCCGCCAAAGCTACGCGAGTCCCAACCAGAGCCCCACCTTCGGCGCATACCCCATGATGAAGATGACCACGATGAGCACGGGCACGCCGTACTTGAGCCAGCCGTGAGCCCAGGCGGGGAACTTCATGCCCTGGCCCGCGTCGGCCTCGGCCAGGAAGTTCTCCCAGCCCCAGCCCCTGCGCGAGATGCAGAAGATGAGGTAGATGAGGCTGCCCAGGGGCAGCAGGTTGTTGGAGACGATGAAGTCCTCGACGGACTGGATGTCACCGATGCCGGGGACGGACACGCCGGAGAGCAGGTTGTAGCCCAGGGCGCACGGCAGCGACAGCACCACGACGGCCACGGCCATGCACACGACGGCGCGCTTGCGCTCCACGCCCCACTTGTCCATGGTGAAGCTGATGAGGTTCTCGAAGACGGCGATGATGGTGGAGAGCGCCGCGAAGCTCATGAACACGAAGAAGAGCGCGCCCCAGAGCTGGCCCAGGGGCATCTGGGCGAACACGATCGGCAGGGTCACGAAGACAAGCGAGGGGCCCTCGCCGGGGTTCACGCCGAAGGCGAAGCACGCCGGGAAGATGATGAGGCCGGCGAGCAGCGCCACGAAGGTGTCAAGCCCGCAGATGCGCACGGCCTCGCCGGTGAGCGAGCGGTCGCGGCCGATGTAGCTGCCGAAGACCTCCATGGCGGAGATGCCCAGGGAGAGCGTGAAGAACGCCTGGCCCATAGCCGCGTACACGGCGTTGCCGAAGGTGGACCACTGCTCGGCGGCCGTCTCGCCCGCGAAGAGCTTGCCGAAGTCGGGCACCAGGTAGAACTCGATGCCGGCCTCAGCGCCGGGAAGCGTGAGCGAGCGCACCACGAGCACGACCATCACGAGAAGCAGGCAGGTCATCATGACCTTGGTGATGCGCTCCACGCCCTTCTGCAGGCCCATGCTGCAGATGAGGAAGCCGATGGCGCACACCACGAGCATCCAGGCGATGAGCTCGTTGGGGTTGGCGAGCATGTCGGAGAAGACCTGCGCCGAGACCGTGCTGTCGGCCCCGTCGAAGGTGCCCGTGGCCATCTTCACCACGTAGGAGAGCATCCAGCCGGCCACGACGGTGTAGAACATCATGAGCACCATGCAGCCGATGAAGCCCCACCAGCCGAACCAGTTCCAGCGCCCGGAAGGCTGCAGGGTGTCGAAGGCCTTGGCGCACGACTTCTGCGAGGCGCGGCCCACGGAGAACTCCATGACCATGACCGGCAGGCCCAGGATGACGAGGAACACCAGGTAGAGCAGGACGAACGCGGCGCCGCCGTACTCGCCCGTGATGTAAGGGAAGCGCCAGACGTTGCCCAGTCCGATGGCGCAGCCCGCCGAGATGAGGATGAAGCCCAGGCGCGACGCGAAGCGCTCGCGGCCTGCCTTGCCCACTGCCTGTTGCACGGCGGGCGCGTCAGTCTTTGCCATGTGGTGCCGACCTTTCTTTGAGACGGGCGGCACCTTGGCCGCCCCGCTTGCTTTTTTGACTGCGCGATTGTAGCGCAAGGACTCCGCACGGCCTGCGGCATTTGCGCTGGTATACACTGGGCGAGTCAAACGGAAGGCCCTGCGGGGCGGACGGGAAGGTCGGAAGCGTGTCCAACAGGCCCCCTCAGCGCAAGAGCAACAGGCCCCAGGGCCAGCAAGACCGGGGCCGGGCGCCGCAAGGGGGCGGCCCGGAGAGGCCCGCCCGCAACGACAGACAGCCTGGCAAGCAGGACGGCCGGCCCGGGCGGCAAGACTCGCAGACCGCCCATGCTGGCAAGCAGGATCGATCCGACAGGCCTGCGCATGCCGACAAGCCCGCACGAGCCGGCAAGCGTGACCAGGCCGCGCGGCCCGACAAGCCTTCTCAGCCAGGCAAGCATGCTCAACCCGGCAAGCCCTCCCAGTCAGGCAAGTCCCCCAAGCCCGCGCAGCGCGGCGACTCCCCCAAGCAGGCCAAGCCCGCCGAGCCGCTCCTTCCCGACCGCTCGGCGTTTCTGCCCACCACCCCGCAGGACCTCAAGGACCGCGGCATCGACCAGCTCGACTTCGTGTACGTGAGCGGCGACGCCTACGTGGACCACTCCTCCTTCGGCACGGCCATCATCTCGCGGGTGCTCGTGGCGTTCGGCTACACGGTGGGCATCATCGCCCAGCCCGACTGGCGCGACCCGGAGAGCATCGCGATTCTCGGCGAGCCGCGCCTGGGCTTTCTCGTGTCGTCGGGCAACATGGACTCGATGGTCAACCATTACACCTCCAACAAGAAGCGCCGCTCCAGCGACGCCTACTCCCCCGGCGGCGAGGCGGGCCTTCGCCCCAACCGCGCGGTGAGCGTGTACTCCAACCTCATCCGCAAGCGCTTCAAGCACGTGCCCATCATCATCGGCGGCATCGAGGCGAGCTTGCGGCGCCTTGCCCACTACGACTACTGGAGCGACTCGCTCAAACGCTCGGTGCTGCTCGACGCCAACGCCGACCTGCTCATCTACGGCATGGGCGAGCGGGCGGTGCACGAGATAGCCGACTCGCTGGCCGCGGGCATCGCGGTGCAGGACATCACCTACGTGGCCGGCACGGTGTGGCGCGCCCGCGACCTGGACGCCTGCGTCGACCCCGTGATGCTGCCCACCTACCAGGAGATGCTCGACGACAAGACCGCCTACGCCAGAAGCTTCTACAAGCAGTACTGCAACATGGACTCCCACTACGCGAAGACGCTGGTAGAGCAGTATGAGGAGCACCTCTTCGTGGTGCAGAACCCGCCCGCCGAGGCCCTGAGCGCCGACGAGCTGGACTTCGTGTACGAGCTGCCCTACGCGGGCACCTACCACCCCGACTACGAGGCCGCCGGCGGCATCCCCGCCATCAAGGAGATCAAGTTCTCGCTCACCTCCAACCGCGGGTGCTTCGGCGGGTGCAGCTTCTGCGCCCTGGCCTTCCACCAGGGGCGTCGCCTGCAGGCGCGCAGCCACGAGTCGCTCGTGCGCGAGGCCAAGGCGCTCACGCAGCTGCCCGACTTCAAGGGCTACATCCACGACGTGGGCGGCCCCACGGCGAACTTCCAGGCGCCGGCCTGCACCCAGCAGCTCAAGCGCGGCGTGTGCCCCACCAAGCAGTGCCTCTTCCCCAAGCCCTGCCGCAACCTCAGGCCCGACCACTCGGGCTACATCGACCTTCTGCGCGAGCTGCGCGAGCTGCCGGGCGTGAAGAAGGTCTTCGTGCGCTCGGGCATCCGCTTCGACTACATCATGGCCGACCCGCACGGCGAGGACTTCATCCGGGAGCTGTCGGCCCACCACGTGTCGGGCCAGCTGCGCGTGGCGCCTGAGCACGTCTCCGACAACGTGCTCGCCCTCATGGGCAAGCCAAGCCAAGACGTCTACCTGGCCTTTTGCGACGCGTTCAAGCGCGTGAACGCCAAGCTGGGCCTGGAGCAGTACGTGGTGCCCTACCTCATCTCGTCGCACCCCGGCTCCACGATGGACGACGCCATCGCCCTGGCCGAGGCCGTGCGCGACATGGGCTACATGCCCGAGCAGGTGAGCGACTTCTACCCCACCCCCTCGACGCTCTCCACGGTGATGTACTACACGGGGCTCGACCCGCGCACGATGCAGCCAATCTACGTGCCGCGCGACCCTCAGGAAAAGGCCATGCAGCACGCGCTCATCCAGTACCGCGACCCCAAGAACTACGACCTGGTGCACAAGGCGCTCGTGAAGGCCGGCAGGCAAGACCTCATCGGCTACGACAAGCGCTGCCTCATCAGGCCCACGCGCCCCAAGGACGCAGGCGCGGCCGACAAGCCCGGCGCAGGCAAACCCGCAGGCGGCAGGCCCTCGGGCGGCGCGGGCGGCGGCAAGCGCGGCCGGGGCGGCAGGTAATTCAACGCGACAAGCAAGACGGGCGGCCGGGGCGGCGGCGCGGCGGGCCCGCGGGCTACGATGGCCAGGCCGGCAGATTGGCCGCCCGCGCATACGTCAACCAATCATTGCGTTTTCGCCATAATTGTCGTTTGCGCAGGTTGGGGGACGTCGCGCGGACGCGTGCGGGCTAAAGTAGGCCCGTTAGCACCGCACGCCGCGCGCGTGCCCGCCCCAGGCAGGAGAGGTTTCCCCATGAAGCACCGTCTTTCCCCCAAACTCCGCATCGCCGCCGTCGTGGCCGCAGGCACGCTGTGCGTCGCCGGGCTTTCCGGCTGCGGCGAGCAGGCTTCCACCAGCACCGACGACACCGAGACCACCGCGACCGTGGCCACCTCGTCGGGCCAGGCCGTGAGCACCAACTCCACCTCGAGCACCTCCACCGAGACGGTGCCCACGCCCACCTTCGACTTCAGCAAGGGCATCGATGACGACGGCCACTGGGAGGGCATCCGCGCCCTGGACTACGTGACCCTGTGCGACTACAGCAACATCGAGATCCCCGAGTCGGCCCTCGACGTGTCGGAGAAGGTGGAGACGCGCATGTCCTCCATCGCCTCCAACGCCGGCGTCGACGAGCTGACCGACGACTGGGTCAACGAGAACTTCTCCTCCTCGCACGGTTGGACCACCGTTGAGGAGCTGCGCGCCGGCCTCACCCAGACCTACCGCGAGGACGCCGAGAAGACCTACATCCAGGACTACATCGTGGAGAACTCCACCTTCTCCGAGGTGCCCGAGGCCATCATCTCCTACCAGAGCGACTACCTGGTGTATCAGTACACCTACATGGCCAGCCAGTACAACTTCACGCTCGAGAGCCTCATCAGCATGATGTACGGCTACTCCTCCTCCGACGAGCTGGTGGAGAACCGCCAGGACGACATCCTCAGCCAGTCCAAGATGTACCTGGCGTTCCAGGCCATCGCCGAGCAGGAAGGCCGCACCATCTCCGACGAGGAGCTTGAGAGCTACTTCGCCCACTACCAGGGCGTGAGCGACATCTCCGACTACGTGGAGCAGTACGGCAAGCCCTACCTCAAGATGACCGCCCTCATGGACCTGACGCTGCAGGACATCGTGGACGGCGTCACCATCGTGGACGACTCCGACAGCACGGACAGCACCGACGCGACCGACTCCTCCGACGAGAAGAGCGACGCCGCCGAGACGAGCGAGACCGCGGCATCCGATGACGCCGACAAGGCGAGCGCGGCCGCCAGCTCCTCCGACAAGACCGGCGCCGCGAGCTCGACCTCCGGCTCCACCAGCGCGTCCGAGAAGGCCGCCGATTCCAGCACCGCCACCTCGTCCGCCAAGGCGAGCTCGGCCTCCAGCTCCTCGGCGTCCTCCTCCAAGTAATCCCCGCTCGCAGCTCACAACCACGCACCTTGGGGGCGCTCCTTTTGGGGCGCCCTTTTCCTTTTCTTTGCGATGATGAGAATTTGACACAGCGCAAGCCCCGGCGAAGGGCGTGGCGGCCCTACAATGTGTCGCCGTGTGCACTGACCCCGAAGAGCGCGGCCGAGAGGAGTGAGAGTTGGAAGTTCCACTGGTAGACCTTGTGGGCATCTGCAAGGAGTTTGACGGCAATACCATTCTCAACGATTACAACCTGTCCATCAGGCAAAACGAGTTCGTCACCCTGTTGGGCCCGTCGGGCTGCGGCAAGACCACGCTTCTGCGCTGCATCGCAGGCTTCGAGCACCCCGACTCCGGCAAGATCCTCTTCGAGGGCAAGGACATCACCTCGCTGCCGGCACACAAGCGCCAGCTCAACACGGTGTTCCAGAAGTACTCGCTCTTCAGCCACATGTCCGTGGCCGAGAACATCGCCTTCGGCCTCAAGATCTCGAAGAAGAGCAAGAAATACATCGCCGACAAAGTGGAGTACGCGTTGAAGCTCGTCGACCTCGACGGCTTCGGCTCACGCATGCCCAACCAGCTCTCCGGCGGCCAGCAGCAGCGCGTCGCCATCGCGCGCGCCATCGTCAACGAGCCCAAGGCACTCCTGCTCGACGAGCCGCTCTCGGCGCTCGACCTCAAGCTGCGCCAGGACATGCAGTACGAGCTCATCCGCCTCAAGAACGAGCTGGGCATCTCCTTCATCTTCGTGACGCACGACCAGGAGGAGGCGCTCACGATGTCGGACACGGTCGTGGTCATGAACCAGGGCCGCATCCAGCAGATGGGCACCCCGCAGGACATCTACAACGAGCCCACCAACGCCTTCGTGGCGGGCTTCGTGGGCGACTCCAACATCATCGACGCCGTCATGCTGCAAGACTACCAGGTTGCCCTGTGCGGCGCGCGCTGGGAGTGCGTCGACGCCGGCTTCGGCACGAACCGCCCGGTAGACGTCGTCATCCGCCCCGAGGACGTGGAGTACGTGGAGCCCGAGCGCGGCATCGTGCGCGGCGTGGTGAGCCACATCATCTTCAAGGGCGTGCACTGGGAGATGGAGGTGGAGGCAGGCGGCTTCACCTGGCTCGTGCAGTCCACCCAGATGACGCCCGTGGGCACCGAGGTAGGCATCTACGTGCGCCCAGAGAACATCCAGGTCATGCACAAGCCGCAGACCGAGGACGAGGAGGCCCTCGTCAATGAGTAGCCTCGACAAAAAGGAGCCTCCCGCCGGGACGCCATGCGTGAGTGCCGCGGGGTCCGCAGGCGTCGCCGCCGTTGCGGCCGCCCCGCGCGTCAAGCGCGCCAGCCGCTCGAACCTGGCCCGCCAGCTGCTCGCCGGCCCCTTCATCATCTGGATCGTCATCTTCACCGTGGTGCCGCTCGTGCTCATGTTCTCACGCGGCTTCACCACCAAGGACGGCGCTTTCACGCTCGACAACATCGCCGCCATCGCCAACCCCATCTACCTCAAGGCGCTCGTGCTGGCTCTGGAGCTCTCCGTCATCGCCACCGTGGTGTGCCTCGTCATCGCCTACCCGCTCGCGCTCATCTTGCGCGGGATGAGGCATGGCTCGGCGGGCGCCATCGTGTTCATCTTCGTGCTGCCCATGTGGATGAACTCGCTGCTGCGCACCATCGCCTGGCAGTCACTGCTCGAGAAGGAAGGCGTCATCAACGGCATCTTGGGGGCGCTGGGGCTTCCCGGCATCGGCATCATCAACACGCCGGCCGCCGTGGTGCTCGGCATGGTGTACAACTACCTGCCCTTCATGGTGCTACCCCTCTACAACGCCCTGGCAAAGATCGACGACGACATCATCGACGCCTCGCACGACCTGGGCGCGGGCTTCTGGCCCACGCTGCGCCACGTGCTCATCCCCCAGAGCGTCGCGGGCATCGTGAGCGGCATCACCATGGTGTTCGTGCCCTCACTCACCACCTTCGTCGTCTCCGACATCCTGGGCGGCGGCAAGGTCTCGCTCATCGGCAACCTCATCGAGCAGCAGTTCACGGTGAGCTACGACTGGAACACGGGCGCGGGACTCTCCATCGTGCTCATGGCATTCGTCTTGGCGAGCATGGCCATCATGAACGCGTTCGACAAGTCCGACGCGGCGAGCAGGAAGGTGGCCTAGCATGAAGAAGTTCGGCTCCAAGCTCTACCTGGCCATCATCCTGCTCTTCCTCTATGCGCCCATCATCACGCTCATGGTGCTGAGCTTCAACTCGTCCAAGAGCCGCGCGGTGTGGGGCGGCTTCACGCTCGACTGGTACTCCGAGATGTTCGCATCGTCCAAGATCATGGGCGCGCTCTACAACTCGCTCACCATCGCGCTCATCGCCTCGGTGGTCGCCACGCTCATCGGTCTTCTGGCCTGCATCGGCATCCAGTCGATGCGCAAGGGCACGCGCACGTTCTGGCTCACGCTCAACAACATCCCCATGCTCAACGCCGACATCGTGACGGGTCTCTCCCTCATGATCTGCTTCGGCGCGTTCGGCATCTCGCTGGGGTACGGCTCCATCCTGGTGGCGCACATCGCGTTCTGCATCCCCTACGTCATCCTGAGCGTGATGCCGCGCATGAAGACGGCCTCGGCCGGCACCTACGAGGCCGCGCAGGACCTGGGCGCGAGCCCCGTGAAGGCGTTCCTCAAGGTGGTGCTGCCCGAGCTCATGCCCGGCATCGTGGCAGGCTTCCTGCTGTCGTTCACCATGAGCCTGGACGACTTCGTGATCAGCTACTTCGTGCGCGGCCGCGGCGTGGACACGCTCTCCACGCTCATCTACTCCCAGGTACGCCGCGGCATCGTGCCGAGCATGTACGCCCTGTCCACCCTCATCTTCGTCGTGGTGCTCGTGGTGCTGCTCGTCCAGAACTTCGCCCCCGGCTGGGTTGAGAAGCGCTCGCTCAAGCACAAGGCGCGCAAGGCCGCGGCCGCCGAGAAGGCGGAGATGGCACAGGCAGCCGCCGTGCAGGGCGGGCAGGCCGAGCAGGCTGGCAAGGGCATCTCGCGCAGGACGCTCGTCGCCGCCGCCGGCGCCGGCGTGGCCCTCGCAGGCGGAGCCGCCCTCGTGGGCCTCTCGCGCAGCAACTCCGGCAGCGAGTCCGCCTCCGACAACGCCTCCGGGGCAGTCACGGGCACCAAGGACAGCGGCATGCTCTACGTGTACAACTGGGGCGAGTACATCGACGAGGACGTCGTCTCCATGTTCGAGGAGGAGACGGGCATCAAGGTGGTCTACGACACCTTCGAGACCAACGAGGCCATGTACCCCATCATCGAGCAGGGCCAGACCGTCTACGACGTGGTGTGCCCCAGCGACTACATGATCGACAAGATGCGCAAGAACGGGCTTCTGGCCGAGATCGACTTCGACAACGTGCCCAACTACAAGTACATCGCCCAGGCGCAGATCGAGACGTCCAAGCAGTTCGACCCCGAGAACAAGTTCAGCGTGCCCTACACCTGGGGCACCATGGGCATCCTATACGACACCACGCGCGTGAGCGAGCCGCCCACCAGCTGGGGCGTGCTGTGGGACGAGCAGTACGCAGGCGAGATCCTCATGCAGAAGTCCGTGCGCGACCTGCTCGCCGTGGGCCTGCGCTACCTGGGATATTCGCTCAACACCGACAATGCCGACGAGATTGCGCAGGCACGCGATCTGCTCATCGAACAGAAACCCCTGGTGCAGGCCTACGTGGTAGACCAGGTGCGCGACAAGATGATCGGCGGCGAGGCCATCCTGGGCTGCATCTACTCCGGCGAGTACCTGTACTGCAAGGAGGAGAACCCCAACCTGGCCTACGTGGTGCCCGACGAGGGCTCCAACGTGTGGGTTGACGGCTGGGTCATCCCGGCAAACGCCGAGAACAAGGCCAACGCCGAGAAGTGGATCGACTTCATGTGCCGACCCGACATCGCCCTCAAGAACTTCGAGTACATCTGGTACGCCACGCCCAACACCGGTGCCCTTGAGCAGATCGACGCCGACATCGCCGATGACCCCGGCGTCTTCCCCAGCGACGAGGTCATCGAGCGCTGTGAGGTGTTCAACAGCCTCGACGCTGACGTCGAGAAGCTCTACACCGACGCCTACAACGAGATCCTGGCTCAGGACTAGGCGCAAGCGACCCCTTCGCACAGACTTCCGCACGTAGAAGAGACCCCCGGGAGCAGCAGGCAGTTCAAGGCCGCTCCCGGGGGTTTGTTGTGTGAGGGGCTACCTCAGCATGAAGCTGCGCAGCTCCGCGCGGCTCGTGATGCCCAGCTTGGAGTAGACGTTCGACAGGCGGTTCTTCACCGTGCCCCGCGACAGGCCGATATACTCGGCTATCTGCTCGTTGTTCCATTCGCGGCACGCCAGCATCGCGATGGCGAACTCGGTGGTCGTGAGGCGGTCGGTCACGCTGCCACCCGTCTCGTGGTTGTGCAGCGCCCGCCATCCGTGGCTGAACGCGCACGTCACCTTGAGGATGCGCGCGAGGTCGTCGGGGTAGTCCTCGCGCAGGCAGCGCTCGAGCATGCCCTGAAGCAGGCCGTGATGCTCGGCGAGGCCCTCGATGAGGTCGTCGGGCTGCGCGAGGCCCCAGGCAAACTTGAGCCACTTGTCGGCATGTTCGGCGTCTTTGAGGCTGATCCAGCCCATGGTGGCCACAAGCGCGAGGTACAGCTCGCAGATGGGGTGGCTCCCCTGGCGCACGGCGAACACGCCCTCGGCGTCGCCCACGCACCGGCCGTACTCGCCGCGCAGATACGCTCGGTGAGCCGTCACGTAGCAGGCGAACATCCGCAACCCCTCGGGCAGCGCCCGGATGGAGCGGTATTGCACCTCCTCCTCCAAAGGAACGGGGATGTGCAGCAGGATGGACCCCATTGCAGCAACAAGGACGAAGGACGCACGGGCCTGGCGGCAGGTGGTGAGCAGCGGCTCGTCCTTTATCTCGACCAGGGCCTCCATGCACTTCTTTGCCACCTGAGGCCGGTCGAGGGCAAGGCTCGCAAACCCGTATATCAACAAGGCCGACAGCCTCAGGCCGAAGTCGTGGCTCCGCAGGTAAATCTCAGCCGCCTCGCATGCCTGCTCATGGCGCGCGGTGAAGTAGCACATCTCCGCCCGGGCGATGGCCCTGCGGTCGGGGTCGGCGATGGACTCCACCGCCTCCTCGATGTGGCCGGGCTCGAAGGGCGTGCACAGCAGCGGCATGGGGAAGTCCGTCCAATACAGCCCCATATCCGTTTCCTCAAGCGCACCCATAGGCTCCCCCGACTCGGTTTGGTCGGGCAATTGTACGTTGGGCGCAAACGGGAGCAGACGATTTTGGCCATTTTTGCCTCAAAATGGCACTAGCACGGCATTGTTTTTTCGCTCAAGATGCATCCACGTAACTCCTAGACCCCAAATGACGCGTCCAGCCATGCCGTCCCGGCGCAGGAAAGGAGACCTGATGCTAGCTCACGAAATTGCCGCCTTGTCCTGCAGGCTGATTTTGGACTGCTACTACAACAGGCCTCAGGGGCTGCTCGACCACTGCGACGAGAACGTCGTATGGTATAGCCCCGACAGCAGGATCCTGCACGGCCGTGACACCCTTTGCCTGGAATGCGACCGTCTCAACAGCAGGCTGAGGTTTGCGCTGCGCGACATGGCTGCCGCGCCCTACGTCACCTCTGGGGCGTCGTCGTGCGACGTCTTCCTCAACTTCCTGGTCGACACGTCCTGGCCGGACGGCACCACCAAAAGCGTCGAACAGCAAGTCCAGCTCTCGTGGATGGGCTGTGACACCGACACCCCGACAATCGCGCTGGTACACATGACCAATATCACGGCCCGTGAGCGCTGCGGCGACATCGTGGCGCTGTACCTTGCGGCCGCACGTGTCGACGACACGGTCGCCCCCGAGCACGCCGCGCAGGCCGCGACCGAAACGACGGCCACCGAACGGCGCCTGTGCCTGCGGGGCATGGGCCACACCATGATCTACCTTGATCCCGCCGACGTGATGTTCATCAAAAGCAAGGGACGCCACTCGCTCTTCCACACAGCCGATGGACGCGTGTTTGAGTCCGTGGAGGCGCTATCGTGCGTCGCCCAGCAATTCGAGGGGCTGTTCACACGCTGCCATGCCAGCTACCTGGTGAATCCCGCCTACGTGCGCGGCATCGTGCGCTTCAAGGTAATTCTCGCCAACGGCGACGAGCTCCCCATCCCCGAGAAGCGCTACACCGCCATACGCAAAGAGATCACCGAGCGCATAGGCAGCAACGGGCACACCCGCGAGACGCCCCGCAACGACCCACAAGCGGCTTAGCCCAACGGGCGCTGCTCGGCGGGGGCGCGGCTCGTCTTCGTCATAGACGAGTATCCCTACCTACCTGGCGCAAAGCGACCCGGGCGCCTCATCGGCACTGCATCCCCGTTCGAGCAAAACGTTCTTCCTGTTTTCCAAGGCAGGCCTCACCGAAGGATGCAAGACGAAGGCGGCCACGAGAGGAGATGTCACACTCGCGACGACGGAAATGATGCTTGCGCGCTAAGAACGCGATGAGGCGAGCGCTGAAAACCGTGCTAGCAAGCTGCGTGGACGTACGCAAGGGCATCGGCGGGAGTGAGGCAGGCGCAAGTAGCGTGGGCAATGAGGGCGGCATCGCTTGTCACGACGAGGTCGACGTCGGTGTTTTCGGCGGCAGCAAGTATCAAATCGTCCTCAAAGTCGCCGTGCAGGCCGCGCAGCATCCATGCAACTTTGGCCTCGGCGTGGCCCATGTTGGCCACGGTCGCCCATTCGAGAGTCTGGTCCACGCACTGCCAGGCAATTTGCCGCGCCACAGACGCGGCCTTGGCATCAACCGCTGCCCCATCGCCTGCAGCCGCTCGCTGTTCTTGCTTGAAAAAGCGCTCGAGCAAATAGTAGAGGTCCTTAAGCGAGGTCGCAGCAACGAAGATGGGAACCTCGCCTGCCATAAGGGTATTGATTAGCTCGCAGACCGTATGGGCGCCCGGGCGTCCCATATGGTAATCTACCAGCACGTTTGTATCAAACAAAACACGTTTAATCATCTGCTGGCACCCCTGCCCAGGCCATAGTTCGCAAGCATGTCGTCGTACATGGCGCCAACCATGTCGTCATATGACAGCGCATCGATTGACTCTTGACGAACGTCAAGCCCCGCTTCCTTGGCAAGCCTGACTGCCTGGCCACATCCGGACACGACCCGCTCGGCCCTGCGCTCGAGCTCCGCCCGGTCGTCAGCCTCGAAATCATGCAGGATGAAATCAGGGATGGTCTGAGTGGCACCCATATAGCCCCAAAGACCACGAACCGCTTGTGCGACGCTCACGCCTTCGCGACGCAAGACACTGTCACCGCAGCGCTTAATTGCCTCGTCGATTCTCGTGTTGAGCTGTGCCACAGGCATGCAAACCCCCGTTCAACGCGAACTCTGCTAGCAATACTAGCAAACAGAAAACCATACTTCAACCTGGCCTCGCGACCAGGTCCGTTTAAAAACCTTTCAGCGAAGGAGAAGCACCGCAGCCACGGCCTCTGACGGCCCCTCCTCCGCGGAAGCAGGAACCGACTGGAGCGAGCGCCTCTCCGCGATGTCGCTTGAGGAGCTCGAGTCCCTCGACACCCAGGTTCACTTCCGCATCGACGCCCTGTCGGCAAACACGAGCGCCGCGACGTCGGGGGACGGCTCCGAGCAGGGCGCCGAGGCGACAGACCCCGCCAACGAGTCCTGTAGCAGGAAGCACCGGTCTCATCGAGCATGCGAGCGGCCTGGGCAAGCTTGAGGGCATGCGAGGCCGCGTACATGCACACGATTCTCACCTGCATGTACACGATCTGTTCGCGCTCGCCCATGGCTCACCTCGCATTCGTCCGCTACCTTTACCAGCGCAGCATAGCGCCCTTCTACCTGCCCACGCCGTTGAGGAACCACTCGATGTGGCCGCAGGAGCGACAGCCAGCCATGACTCTCACCCACAACCGCAACGCAAAAGGGGCCACGATTGCTCGCAGCCCCTTGGATGCCTTGCTTTTGCAGCCTGAACGCCAGTACGCCTAGACCTTCTTCTCGAACTTCTCCTGGCACTTGGGGCAGGTGATGCGAATCTTGCCCGCACCCTTGGGCACGCGAATCTCCTGCTTGCACTTGGGGCACTTGAGGTACTTGTGGTCCTTGTCGGCGGCTTTGGCGGCCATCTTCTGGCTCCTGCGGGCGGCCTCCTCGGCAGCCTGCTGGCCCTTGGCGCCCATACCCGCGAAGGGGTTCTTCACGCCCGTCAGGTGCAGCTTCTCAGCCAGGGCATGGCGCTTCTCCAGGTAGGCGGCGTTCTCGCGCGCGCGGGCGTCGCGGTTGGCCGAGAACATGCGGAAGTACGCGTAGATGATGGCAATCAGGCCCAGGGTAAGCGCCGTGCTGCCAAAGACCAGCGACAGCACCAGCAGCACCACGGCGAGAATGAAGACGTCGCGGGCAAGCTGGTCGGGCCCGTTGCGCCGGCTCATGAAGTCGCGGTACTTCTCAGACAGGTTCTGGGTGTTGAACGCCATGTGGCTCATCCTTCTAGTCGGCAAAGGTGCTCGGGCAATCGGCTTGGGTCAGTCGTTTATATCCCCTGCGCAGCCCCTCATGCGCGTGCCTGGGACTTTCGCGCCCTCTTCACGCTGAAAGCATACGTTGCTGAAGCGCGGCTGATGGGTGACAAGCGAGGCGCAGGCCGCAGGCAGCGAATGGAAGAGCGGCAAGCGGGACGCAGTCGGTAGGCGGCGAATCGAAAAGCGTGCGGATACGGTTGAGTCACATCTCAACCGTGATAGACGCCGCCCCGAACGTCCGCCAGGACGCCCTGCGATGACCATGGCACGCGCCTTACAGCCACTCCACCCGGCCGCTGCCGATGTGGTAGACGGCGCCCACAACCTCGCATTCGCCCTGCGCCAGGGCGTCGGCGATAATCTGGTTGCGCTTGAGCACCTCCACCTGGTGCAGCACGTGCTTCTTCTCGGCCTCGCGCGGGTCGGCCTCACCGTCCAGGATAGCGGCCACCTCGTCGGCCACCGTCTTGGCCACGCCGTCGGCCTCTCCCGTCATGGCCGCGTGCACCAGGCCGCAGTGCGTGTGCCCGAGCACCACCACGAGCGGCGCGCCCAGATGGCCCACGCCGTACTCGACGCTCGCCTCCTCCACACGGTCGATGAAGTTGCCGATGGAGCGCACCACGAACAGGTCGCCGAAGCACATGGAGAACGACACCACGGGCTGCACACGCGAGTCCGAGCACGCCACGATGACGGCAAAGGGATGCTGGCCGTCGCGGATGAGACCCTCGCGTTTCTCCTCCGAGTGCATCTCGTGGTCGTGGATGCCCTGCATAAAGAGCCGGTTGCCCTCGACAAGCCTCTCCCTCGCCTGCGCCGGCGTACAGCGATGCGCCCT
>CAVJGP010000062.1:0-17068 GCA_963648855.1 Alistipes onderdonkii
GGCACCTTGCCGCCGATGCCCTTGCCCTCGGCGGTGTACTCGCCGTCGGTGTAGGTGCCGGCCACAGCGGTGTCGGCCTTGTCGGCGTCAGCGGCCTCGGTGGTCTCCTCAGCCTTGGTCTCAGTGGACTCGGTCTTCTCCTCCGTGGCGGCCTCGGTGGTCTCGGCCTTCTCCTCGGTGGCAGCCTCAGTCTCGGTGGACTCGGTGGTGTCGGCCTCAGTGGTGGCCTCTACCGTGGCGGCAGGCTCCTCGGCGGGAGTGTAGGTCTTCTGCTGGGGCTCGCCGCAACCCACGGCGGTGGCCACGAGCGCCGACATAGCGGCGGCGGAAAGACCGATAAGAGCGCGGTTGTTCATGTTGCCTCCTTGACGATTCCGAGGCACCTTACCCCGGAGCAGTACAGAGCACGTACATATTGGCCTATTTGCAGGTTTATAGGTAAGTTGGGGATGCCCACATAAAGCCCCCAACATAAAAGTTTCGCGTTCAGCACACGCAGTTGACGCATTTGGCCCATTTGGCGCACGTTGGAAACATCCCCATCATAGTATGCTGTGTTCCGTGCCCCTGCTTCCAACACGAGGGGCCCGGCAACCCGCGCGGCTCCCCGGCCGCCCTCTTTCAAAAGGAGCCAACCATGGACAAGACCCGCGTCGTCGTGACCGTTCTCGGCGCCGACCGCTGCGGCATCGTCGCCGCCGTGGCCAGCACGCTCTCCGCATGCGACGGCAACATCGTCGACATCTCCCAGACCATCCTGTCGGGCGTCTTCACCATGACGATGCTCGTAGACCTCGACGAGACGAAGACCACCTTCGACGCCACGCGCGAGGCCTTCATCGCCCTGCAGGAGCAGCTCGGCGTGCAGATCCAGATTCAGCGCGAGGACGTCTTCCGCTTCATGCACCGCATCTAACGAGGGCGCGTCTGCCCGCCACGCCGCCGCGCAGCAGGCAGACACAGGTTGCTGACGGCGAATCGGTCGCAACCCGCATCGCGCCACTGCGCGGCGTAGGCCCAGGTCCCGCCCCCGCATCGCCGTACTTCGCAAGCCCGCGCCACGCTTTACTCGGCATTATTGCGCGACGGGGAAGCCCGGGTCCCGCCCTCGCACCTCAGTCCTCGACCCTCCCTCGCACGGCCCAAACCGGGCAGCGCGGTGTCGAACGGGCGGCGAGCCCCGCACGGCCGCCGTCCCCATGTAGGAAAGGAGAGCACCTTGTCTCAAGACTCCGCGTTCGACCCTGTCACCGGCAAGGTCGCGCCCACCGACATCTACGAGCGTTTCTCCCGCACCAACTCCATCGACGCGCAGCACTACGAGCGCTCCAACGTGAAGCGCGGCCTGCGCAACTCCGATGGCACGGGCGTGGTGGCCGGCGTCACCAAGATCTCCAACGTGCACGGCTACGTGGTGAACGAGGGCGACCAAGAGCCCTGCGAGGGTCGCCTCACGCTGCGCGGCTACACCATAAACGACCTGGTAGACGGCACGGCAGGAAAGGGGCGCTTCGGCTATGAGGAGCTCGTGTACCTGCTGTTGAGCGGGCACTTGCCCACACAGGGCGACCTGAACGCCCTCACGGCGGTGCTCGACCGCGAGCGCGACCTGCCGCGCGGCTTCGTGAACGACCACATCCTCACGAGCCCCTCGCGCGACGTGATGAACATGCTCGGGCGCTGCGTGCTGCACCTCTACGCCGGCGACCCGCAGGCCGACAGCACCACCGCCGAGCACGAGGTGGACACGGCACTCAGCCTCATCTCGCGCCTGCCTAGGCTGAGTGTGCTGTCGTACTACTCCATCCAGCAGAACTACCACGGGGCCGACATGGTATGGCACGGCCCCCGAGCTGGGCTTTCGTGCGCGCAGACCATCCTCGACGCCCTGCGCCCCGACCATGCCTACACGGCTGACGAGGCCCAGATGCTCGACGTCATGCTCATGCTCCAGGCAGAGCACGGCGGCGGCAACAACTCCACCTTCACATGCCGCGTCCTCACCTCCAGCGGCACCGACGCCTACTCGGCCTACGCCGGGGCCATCGGCTCGCTCAAGGGCCCCAAGCACGGCGGCGCGAACCGCAAGGTGCGCGAGATGTGCCTGGACATCGAGGCCCACGTGGACGACTGGACCGACGAGGGCCAGGTGGCCGACTACCTGCGCCGCATCGTGCGCAAGGAGGCCTACGACCGCTCCGGCCTGGTATACGGCATGGGCCACGCGGTGTACACGCTCTCCGACCCCCGCGCCCGCCTGTGCCACAAGTACGCCGCACGCCTGGCCCAGGGCACCGAGTTCGAGCGCGAGCTGAGGCTGCTGGAGAACGTGGAGAAGATGACGCCCCAGGTGATGGCGCAGGAGAAGGGCACGCGCAAGGTGCTCTGCGCCAACATCGACCTGTACACGGGCTTCGTCTACAACATGCTCGGCATCCCCGTGGAGCTCTACACGCCGCTCTTTGCTTGCGCGCGCATGGCCGGCTGGGCGGCGCACCGCTTCGAGGAGCTCGGCAGCGGCCGACGCATCATCCGCCCCGCCTACAAGAGCGTCATCCAGCGCCGCGACTACGTGGACCTGGAGGCCCGCGGCTCCGAGTTCGACGAGCCCCCTCACGAGCAGCTCGGCGGCCCTGCCCGCTCGAACCCGGACGCGATTGGGGACTAAGGGGGACGCGGCGGGCGGGTGCTCGTACCGGCGGCTGCGGAAACCCGGCTCAGAATCGCGCTGCGCGCGATGTTCGCCTTTCCTTGCCGCCACTGCGCAGACGCCCGCCTTGCCCCCTTAGTCGCCGTTATGGGCTTATAAGTTTCTTGAAAATGGCTGCTCAGCAGCCATTTTCCTTTTATAAGGAGCCTCGCCGCACGAGGCACAACATGATTCCCGGGGCGCCCGCATGCCGCGCGAGGCCCGACCCCGGCCCCATCCCAAGGCGCCCACCCGCCGCACGAAGCGCCACCCCTGCCCCCGAGGCACCCTTGGCCGCGCGCGAAGCGCCGCGGCCGTCCCCATACAAAAACGGGGCCCGCACAGCGGGCCCCAACCATTTTCCCTTGGTTTTTTCCACCCTGCACGAGCGCGCATGGGAAGGCGGGCGGGCGCGGCGGAGGGCGGCTCTCGCGAAGTGCGCGCAAGGGAGGGCGCGCATCTCGCGAAGCGAGATTCCGCGCCGGGCTCCCGCAGCGCGCGCCACGAGCGACGCCGCCCGCAGCCGCGCCCGCCCGCCGCGCGACCCCGCCCCGCCGTCCTACACCGTATGCGTATGCGAGTGCAGGTGCACGCGCGCGGGCAGCTCGCTCTCGTTCTTGGTCGCAAGCAGCTCCGAGAGCAGCCCCATCGTGTGGGCCAGGTTGGAGCGGGGGTGCTTGATGGCCACCTCAAGCGGCACGCCCGTGCGGTTGATGCAGGCGATGTGGCTCACGCCGGCCTCGGCGGCCGAGGGCACCACCGTGTCGTCGATCACGCCGGCCACGGCGATGAGCGGGGTGTGCGCGGCCTTGCAGCGGCTCGCCACGCCCACGACCACCTTGCCGTGCAGCGACTGGCCGTCGAAGCAGCCCTCGCCGGAGAACACCAGGTCGGCGTCATGCACGAGGTCGTCGAAGTGGGCGGTGTCGAGCACGGTCTGCGTGCCCATCTGCAGGCGCGAGCCGAAGAAGGCCACCATGCCCGCGCCCATGCCGCCCGCAGCGCCGCCGCCCGGCAGGTTGAGCACGTCCACGCCCAGGTCGCGCTTCATGATGGCGGCCAGGTGCGCCAGGCCCGCGTCGAGCATGCCCACCTGCTCGGGGGTGGCGCCCTTCTGCGGGCCGAAGATGGCGCTGGCGCCCGTAATGCCGCACAGGGGGTTGTCGATGTCGCACATCGTGATGATCTCGACGTTCTTGAGCAGAGGGTTCATGCCGCTCACGTCGATGCGCGCAATGTGGGAGAGCGTGCCGCCCACCGGCAGGAACTCCGAGCCCGTGGCGTCGTAGAACTTCACGCCGCAGGCCGCCGCCATGCCCACGCCGCCCTCGTTGGTGCAGCTGCCGCCCAGGCCCATGATGACCTTCTTGGCACCGCGTCCCAGGGCGTCGAGCAGAAGCTGGCCCACGCCGAAGGTCGTGGTCTTGTCGGCGCGGCGGTTCTGGCCCACGAGAGGCAGGCCGGCGGCCGCGGCCATCTCGATGACGGCCGTGCCGTCCTCAAGCATGCCGTAGAAACCCTCCACGGGCTCACGGTAGGGGCCGCAGACCTCGCAGGTGATACGCTCGCCGGGGTTTGCCGCCAGGAAGGCGTCGACCGTGCCCTCGCCGCCGTCGGCCATGGGGATGGTGGTGATGCTCACGTCGGGAAAGCGCTCCTGCAGCGTCTCAGCCATGATGCGGCACACGTCGATGGCGCTCATGGTGCCCTTGAAGGAGTCGGGGACGATCAGGAAGTTCTTGTACACCGCACTGTCCTTTCAACCAAAAGCGGGGCCCCGCGCAATTGCAAGGCCCCGCGATGACTGCGAGCTGAGAGTTCGGATGCCTTACGCCAGGCCCATGGCGCAGCAGATGGCGTAGACGATCCACACGTTCACGATGCCGGCGACGCCCATGATGCCGGTGAGCACCGTCTGGGTCTTGTAGCCCTGCTCAGGCTGCATGGCGCCGAAGTTGGTGACCACCCAGAAGTAGGAGTCGTTGGCGTGCGAGACGGTCATGGCGCCGGCGCCGATGGCCATGACGAGAAGCGCGGCGGCCACGGGGGTGTCGAAGCCCAGCGTGATCATGAGCGGGGCCAGGATGCCGGCCGTGGTGGTGATGGCCACGGTGGAGGAGCCCTGCGCGGTCTTGAGGATGGCGGCGAGCAGGAACGGGAAGAAGATGCCCAGACCCTCAAGCATGTCGGCGTTGGCCTTGATGAAGTTCACCATGTCGGTGGAGCTGATGACCTTGCCCAGGACCGAGCCGGCGGCCGTGATGAAGATGATGGGGCCGACGGTCTTGAGGGAGTCCTGCACCAGGTCGTGGAACTTGTCGAGCTTGCCGGTGGTGCCCAGCTGGATGACGGCGAACACCACGCCGCTGGCCAGGGCGATGACGGGCTTGCCCAGGAACGTGCAGATGTCGGAGACGACGCCCGTCCAGCCGGCCATGGAGGAGATGGTGCCCAGGGCCATGAAGACGACGGGGATCAGGATGGGGGCCAGGGTGTTCAGGCCGCCGGGGAGCTTGCCGTAGGTGGCCACGAGCTGGTTGTAGGCCTCCTCGGTAATCTCCTTGGAAGCGTTCTCGTCCTCAGCCTGGACCCTCTTGCCGATGAAGCGGGCGAAGATGACGCCGGCGATGAGGGGCAGGATGGAGGCGAGCACGCCGATGCCCATGACGAGCAGCAGGTCGGCGCTCTCCATGCCCAGGCCGCCCTCCTCCATCAGGGTGCCGGCGGCGGCGATGGGGCCGGGCGTGGGCGGCATGAAGACGTGGGAGATGTACAGGCCGCAGGAGAGTGCCACCGTCAGCATGACGGAGCTGGCGGCGGTGCGCTGCACCATGGCCTTGCGGATGGGGTTCAGGATGACGAAACCCGAGTCGCAGAACACCGGGACGGACACGACCCAGCCCATAAGGGCCATGGCCAGCTCGGGGTGCTTCTTGCCCACGAGCTTGACGATCATGTCGGCGAGCTTGAGCGCGCCGCCCGTGGCCTCGAGAACGGCGCCGATGATGGTGCCCAGGATAATCACCAGGCCGATGCAGGAGCCGGTGAACACGCCCGAGAAGCCGCTCACGATGACGGTGACGATGCCGTTGACGGCCGTGCCGTCCTCGGCGGTCTGGTCTACCAGCGGGATGCCGGCCACGAGGCCCAGCACGAGCGCCACGAGCATGATCGAGATGAACGGGTGGATCTTGAACTTGGAGATCATCAAGATCATCACCACGATGGCGATGACGAACGCGACGATCAGCGCGATTCCGGTCATGGGAATCCTCCTGACAAGAACGGGTAGAAGACGGCACGCGCCGCTGCACCGCGACGCGCCTGTTCTGCGGGATTCTATGCGCCAGGAGCCGCGCGAATTTCGGGAATGTTTCAGTCGGCCGTGTTTTTGGCCGATATGCCGCTCGCCGGTCGGTGAGCGGCAGCGCGCATAAAACGAGCGGGGCAGGGAACGGCATCGCCGAACCCCGCCCCGCTCGGCGGTTTCGCTCCGTTTGAACGTGCTCGGGCGGCGGCCGTCGCCCGCAAGTGCCTACTCGGCCGGCTGCTCCTTGGGCATGGCGGCGTGCACGCGGTCGAGCCACTGGCTCCAGCGGTCGATGGTCTCGTGCGACACGGTGTGCTCCATCTCGCAGGCTTCCTGCTCGGCAATCTCCTCGTCCACGCCCAGGTCCTCGACGAGGAAGGTGCGCAGCATGTTGTGACGCGCCCAGATCTCCTTGCCGTAGGCGCGGCCCGAGTCGGTGAGCGTGATGCGGCCGTAGCGCTCCTGCTCGATGTAGTCGCCGTCACGCAGCGTCTGCACGGCCTTGTTGACGCTCGCCTTGGAGACGCCCAGCAGGTTCGCGATGTCCACCGAGCGGATCTCCGGGTGGTTCTGCGACTCCTCGAGCTCCACGATGGCCTCGATGTAGTCCTCGTGCGCCGGGGTCAGCGTAGCCCTCGCCTCATCACTCATTTCCAGCACCTTCCTTATGCGCGGCTTGCTGTTCTTGCAGCTAGAACGTCCGTTATCATATCAATAGTTTACCTGGATTCAACTATTTTACTAGAATAACCCTTTTTGGCAGCACAGGTAAAGTAGTGTTCTATCCAGTCCGGTTGCCGCCCCAATCGCGCCGTCGGCCCCTTGGGAAGGCGTCGGACAACAAGTGTAGGAACTACGGGATAAGGAGCTCTACATGAGTGCAACCAAGATGACCCGCCGTAACTTCGTGGCCGCCGGCAGCGCCATGGCGCTGGCCCTTGCGGCCTCCACCGCGCTTGCCGAGGAGGCTCCCGCCGAGGGCGGCGAGGGCGCTCCCGAGGGCGAGGGCGGTCAGGGCGGCGAGGGCGGCCCCGAGGGTCAGGGCGGCGGCCAGGGCGGCCCTGGCGGCGGCTCCACCAAGGACGTGCCCGCTGCCCGCGAAGCTGCTGCGGCTGAGGGCCGTACGTTCGGCTACGCCGGCGCCGGCGACTGGCTGGGCGTGCCCGAGGACGTGGAGATCGCCGAGGAGATCAACGACTACGACGCCGTCGTCATCGGCGGCGGCCATGCCGGCACGCAGGCCACGCTGGCCCTCGCCGAGGCTGGCGCGAAGGTCGCCATGTGCGAGAAGAGCACCTACCTCATGTACATCGGCGAGGACGCCGCTGCCTGGAACGCCGAGTTCGTGAAGGGCGCCGGCTTTGCCGAGTACAACCTGGGCGAGGTCATCAACGAGTTCACGACCCGCTCCGGCGGCCGCGTGAGCCAGGAGATCGTCGCCTCCTACGTCAACAACTCCGGCGAGACCCTCGACAACATGCTCGCCTGCATGAAGGAGGCCGTCGAGGACTCCGACCGTCACGAGCTGTACAACCAGCTCGTCACCGACCTGGCCCTCACCAACAACGAGTACACGGCCGGCGGCTCCTACGAGCAGGACATCGACGAGTCCTTCTATACCTATGACGTGACCCGCAACGGCAAGATCATCGTTCAGGCCATGTTCGACGCCGACAAGGTGAAGGAGCTCACCGCTGACGTCGACTGGGCTTCCATCGCCGTCGACCCCAACTGCGAGACCACCGAGGAGGGCTACCAGGCCGGCTACCAGGCCCTGTACGACACCCTGGCCTCCTTCTATGACAACAACAACCAGTGCCTCGACCACACCGGTTACCCCAAGGCCCCCGGCACCAAGACCTGGGCCACCACCATCCAGATGATGGGCCACTTCCACGGCCGTGAGGGCCACGGCGGCGTCGCTGCCTCCTCCATCATCGGCAACGTCCAGATGGCCTGCCTGGCCAAGGCCTACAGCCTCGGCGCCCAGGTGTTCCTCGGCTACAAGGGCTACAAGGTCGTCCAGGAAGAGGACGGCACTGTGACCGGCGTCATCGTGTACGACGCCGACGCCGACCGTTACGTCAAGTTCAACTGCAAGGCTGTCGTGTCCTGCGGCGGCGGCTACATCCAGAACGCCGACATGTGCTGGGCCCTGCTCAACGAGCTGCAGGAGAAGTACGAGCGCACCGGCGGCCTGAAGGAGGACTTCAACGGCGGCGGCATGGCCTGCGCCGGCGACGGTTCTGGCGTGAAGATGCTCTGCTGGGCCGGCGGTTTCGTCGATCCCTCGCCCCGTGGCCACATGTCCCTGGGCGGCGGCCCCTCCGGCACCTGGGGCGCCAACTGCCACCTGTGGCTCGACGAGAACATGGAGCGCTTCTGCAACGAGGGCAACATCACCGCTGCCGGCGACGCCTGCTCCCGCAAGACGGGCGCCTGCTACGGCGTGATCGGCGGCGACTACCTCAAGCACATCGCTACCTGCGGCCTTGAGCACACCGGCCCCAACTTCGGCCGCCCCGAGTACATCATGGACATGATGTACGACATCGAGACCGGCGCCGTGAACAGCCAGATCTCCATCACCGGCATGACCACCGCCGAGCGCATGGGCGGCGGCATCTACAAGGCCGACAGCCTTGAGAACCTGGCCGCCGGCCTGGGCATCGAGGACGTCGACGGCTTCGTGGCCGCCGTCAACCACTACAACGAGCTGTGCTACGCCTGCCAGGACGGCACCTACACCTGCGATCCTGAGTTCGGCAAGAGCGCCGAGGCCATGATCCCGATCGAGGGCCCGCTCTACTACGGCTTCTCCGGCTCCTGCGGCCGCAGCGGCTCCAGCCCCTCGATGGTCACCATGTCCGGCGTCATGGCCGACAAGAACCTCAACGTCGAGGATCTCGACGGCAACCCCATCCCCGGCCTGTACTGCGCAGGCGCCGACCTGGGCGGCCGTTACGGCACCGGTTACTCCACGCCCGCCGCTGGCAACTCCATCGGCATGGCCCTCACCAACGGCCGCGTCGCCGGCAAGAGCGCCGCTGCCTACCTGGGCCTCTAAGCTAGCCTTCCGACCCCGCCGAGCATGGCGTAAGGTTTAAGGACCAAGCGACCGGGGGCGCTCCCGCACAAAGGGGGCGCCCCCGGTTTTTCATCGAGCAGCACAGGCAAGCTCCCGCATGTCGCTACACTAGAGGACTGCCGCCGCGAGGGGCTTCGCACGGCCGGTCTTCCCGGCACACCATCCCCGTCGGCGCCCCAGGCCCGCCCACGCGCGCGGCCGATGCGGTGACACACGGCAGCTTGCAGCGCACGGCGCGCCCTCCCAGGCGTGCGCCGACTCACGAAAGGATTGAGGACGACATGAAGGGCTTCCTGTATCTTTCCGGCTACAACGCCATCTGCGAGACCCTGCACATGGACGCGGCGTGCGGGCGGCTCTCCATCGGCAACGCCGGCGCCTGCGGAAACTCCCTGGCCAAGGCCTCGCGAGACGCCCGCGCCGACACCGACCAGTTCCTCCTCGCCGCGCGCCAGTACCTCGCCTCGGCCGACGCCCGCAGCTGCAAGGTCACCTGCCACGACCCCTCCTACTCCGAGTGGGACCTGGGCTTTCGCACGAAGCGCTGCGGCGACTTCCTCTATGTGACGCAGGCCGACCAGGAGACGCGCCTCAAGCCCGGCATGCGCATCGTGGCCGTGGGCATGAACAAGATCGAGTTCCTCCTCAAGGACACCGGGGCCGAGATCTTCTGGGGCCGCGACACCGACCGTGAGGACTGGGACCTTGCCATGCGCATGTTCGACGACATCGACGTCTTCCCCGGCGACGGCCACGTCATGCGTCTCGACCTGCGCAAATACCCCGTCGTTGCGCCCAAGGCCGAGATGAGCGTGCGCACCGAGGGCTCCGCCGTCATCGCCCGCGTCGACTCTCTGGCCGACGCCGATGCGGCCCAGGGGCTGGCCGAGGACGTCCGCCGCGCCCTGGCGACAGGCGCCACCAAGCTCGTGCTCGACCTGCGCCACTGCACCGACGAGGCCGCCGACGCCGACGCCTACCTGGCGCTTCTGCCCTTCCTCATGGACGAGGAGCAGGCGGCGCGCGACATCATGGGCGACGTCGAGCTCGTGAGCGTCTACTCCAAGAACAACGCCCGCATCCTCACCGACGACATCGAGCGCGTCCGCCCCAACCTCGACGCCCAGGGCCAGGAGCTGGCTGACAGCCTCGTGGCCGACATCCAGGCCAAGGCCGACGAGGTGCTCGCCCGCAAGCGCACCACCCACGTGATGGCGCAGCGCCTGAAGCTGGCAGAGCTCGACGAGACGCTCCCCTCCCCCTTCGGCGATGAGCGCGTGGCCCCCGAAGCCAACGCCCCCGTGCTTGCCTGCATACTCGTGGATTCCACCTGCGGGTATGCCGCCGAGCGCCTGGCGCAGGCGGTCATGGGGATGCGGCGCGTGAAGCTCGTGGGCCGCGCGACCCAGGGCCTGGTGGATTACGCCAACTACCTCACCTGCGAGCTGGAGGGCATCAACTGCTCCTTCACCTACCCCATGAGCCGCACGAAGGCCAGCCGCGACGGGGCGGGCTTTGCCAAGTTCGGCCTGCCGCTCGACGTGCACGTGCCCTTCACGCCCGAGGAGTGCACCGCCGACACCATCCTCGCGGCGGCGCTGGTCCTTTAGAGGCACAGGCTTACAAGAAGACCGCTCGAAAGTATGAGGCGGCGAGGTCGCGAGGTTCCATGAGGGACGCGCGGCCTCGCCGCTTTTCTGGCACGGCGTCTGCATGCCTGCAAACTCAACCGGCGCACGCCGCGCGTCTATACAACCCGTCCGACCGCACGCACCCAGGCATTGGCAAGATTCTTGCGTCCGAGAACCCGCGTGTCGCATGCCCAGGCGCAAGTCAGTCTGCACGTCCACACACCCGGCTCGCCCGCCCATCTTGCCGCCTGCGTGCCCGCGTAGCCTCCCCGGATGGGATTCGGGTGCAGACCGCGCCGCCCATGTCTCCGCGCAGCGGCTTTTGGCTACGATAGCCCCATTGTCGCGCCCCCTTTCGCCGAAAGGCCCACTCATGACGCTCTCCAACTCGAAAATCGCCTCGAAGGTGCTCGCCGCGCTGTCCGAGGACTACGCCGGTATGCCCGAGTGCGACGACCACACGGGAAAGGCGTGGCACAAGCTCTTCAAGAAGGCCGATGAGCTGGGGCTTCTGAGCGACGATGTGCTCTGCGCGATGATGGGCGAGCGCCTGCGCGCGCTGGGCGACGCCAACCTGCGCTTCGAGCGCGTGAGCGAGGTCGGCCAGGCGGCGGCCCCCACCCCCTGCACGCTTGCCCTGCAAGGCCAGGCGGCCATCCTGACCGTGGGCAACCTCGACACCACGCAGGCCGCCGAGGCGCTCGCCGCCAACGAGCAGGCCGTGAGGGGCGCGCGCCTGCTGGTAATCGACGTGCGCGAGTGCATGGGCGGCATCGAGCAGGCAGCCTACCCGCTGCTCGACTGGCTGTTCGACGAGGACACCACCCTGGCCAACCTCATCGGCACGCAGAAGGTGCTCACCAACTACTCCGCAGGCGCCTGCAAGGCCCGCATCGAGCAGTTCGGCCAGCTCAAGGCCCTGCTTGCGGCCCAAGGCGCCGACGACACCACCTCTTGGCTCGACCAGGGTATCCAGGCCGCGCAGGACAGCTGCGGCAAGGGCTATGTGGAGGAGGAGCTGCGCGCTGCCGACATCGCCGTGAAGGCCGCCCCCGAGGGACAGAGGGTCGCCGTCCTCACGAGCGGGCGCACCTCAGACGCGGCCGAATGGCTCGCGAGGACGGCCGCCAAGTCCGCCCGCGTGACGCTCGTCGGGCAGCCCACGCGCGGCACGCTCGACTACTCCAACCCCGTGTCGGTCGTCTTCGACGGCCGCTTCGTCTTCACCTACCCCATGACCAAGACCCTGGAGGCCTCGCAGGGCAAGGGAATCCGCGGCATCGGCGTCGTGCCCGACGTGGCCTGCGCGGCCGACGAGGCTTTGGAGCAAGCGCTCGCGGTGTAGGGCGTATCGCCCGCGCCGGCCCCAGTCGCGCTCCTAGCCGCGCTTGTCCACCATGTCGATGAGCTGCTGCTTTGAGTGGATATGCAGCTTGGCGTAGATGTTCTTCACATGCACGCGCACGGTGTTCTCGGAGATAACGAGCTTCTCGGCGATGGACATGCGCGTGTTGCCTCGCGCCAGCAGGTCGAGCACCTCGCTCTCGCGCTCTGAAAGGCCGTACTTCTTCGTGATGACGGCGCACACCTGCACGATGGGGTCCGCGGCCGGAACGTCCGCCGCCGCCTGGGACGACCCGGCCGCCGGGACAGACCCAGGTCGCGCGGCGCTCGCCTTGGCCGAGCCCTGGGCTGCCGACGCGGCCTTTCCGGCGTCAGCCACACCGGAGGCATACGCGTTGCCGGCCCACTCGCCCATGTCCGGCGAGGCGTCGAGCGGCACGAAGGGCAGGTTGATATCGGCCCGAGGCGTGGGGTACTGCGCCGCCGCCAGCATGCTCGAGGCAACCACTGCAAGGATTGTCATGATCACCGTAATGGTCTGAACCATCCCGAAATCGTCGCCAAACGCCAGGCCCGTGACCTGCCCGGCCAGCGTGCCAAACGCATAGCCGCAGCTCACGACGGCCCAGCCCACCGGGAACACGAACGACAGGCTCGCTATGCCCGACTGCGACAGGTCGATGAGCACAAGCAGCACGAACACCTGGACCACGTCCCAGAACGCCGTCGTCAGCCGTGGCAGGACCCCGTCGCCGCTGCCGCCGATGGCGATGTGCATGAGGAAGAGAATCGCCAGAACGGGCGTCAGCACGCGGCCGAAGGAGACAAGGCGCACCTGCTTGCCCATGATGACCGACAGCACGAGCAGCACCGCGCCCAGGACGAGCGAGCAGTAGTCAGCGCCCCGGTTGAAGGTGAGCATGGTGTCGACCTGCGCAACCGTGGCCGTGTTGCCCGCCGTGACCCCGAAAATGAACGCGTAGAGCACGAGCGCCCCGAGCAGAAGGCGGAAGTGGCCCGAGCTTGTGGGGCGCATGATGAGGGGCTTTATCTCGCGATGGGCCGAGCGTGCCGCATGCACGCCCAGAATGGCGATGACCACCACCGCCAGGATGGTGATGGGCAAGGGACCCGCAAAGGCGCCCGTCCACAGGGCCGCAATGCTGATGAGCGGCCTAAGGAAGAGCGACAGCGACACGGTGGCGATGCGCTTGCCCATGTCCACCACAGCGAGCATCTCAACCCATGCGAAGAGGCCGAACGCCGAGGCCACTCCGCCGAACACGCTGCCGACGTACGCCAGCGCCGTGCCGCCAACATCCTTGGCCACCAGGTAGGAGAGGACGGATGCCACGGCGATAAGCACCGAGGGCGCGAAGACCACGTAGGTCGAGGAGAACGTGGCCTGGTTGCGTCGAAACGCCACGAGCGCCAGCACGAGCACCAGACAGCACGAAAACGAGCAGCACACCAGGGGCGAGAGCGTCAACCCGGCAGATATCGGATACAGGAAGTTGATGACGTTGTGCCTCCACGCAAGAAAAAACGCGAACCCCACGGCAGCGAGCACATCGAACTTCCCCATAAGCTTTTCGAGCATCCACATCCCCTTGTTTCAGCCGAAAACTAGGCAATAAACCTGCAATTATACCACCCGCTTTTCTTCATATACGCGGGCAGTTTCCCTCATACGAGAAGTCATTCTATACCGTTTGGCCGTCGCGTCGCCCCAACACCTCGCCGCGCGGTAGGATATGCCCGCCAAGCACACTTCAAGCCCCAGCCTGCCGGGGGCCCGAGCGCGAAAGGTCCGCACATGAACCGCTATATCGACACCCGTGGCAACGTGAGCGCCCCGCTTTCCTTCTGCGAGGCCATCGTGGAGGGCATCGCCCAAGGCGGCGGCCTGTTCGTCCCCCAGGAGATTCCCTCGATGAGCGTGGAGGAGATCTGCGCCCTGGCAAGCCTGCCCTACGCGCAGCGCGCCGCGAGCGTCTACCGCGCCTTCGGCGTGGACGTGGAGGACGCCGACATCGACGCGCTCATGGCCGGGGCCTACGGCACCCAGTTCGACGACGAGCGCATCGCCCCCGTGAAGGACCTGGGCGAGGGCTTCCACATCCTGGAGCTCTTCCACGGCCCCACCTCGGCCTTCAAGGACATGGCCCTGCAGTGCCTGCCGCGCTTCTTCGAACACGCCACGGGCAAGCTGCGCGCCCAGGGCAAGCTCGACCACGACCACCTCATCCTCGTGGCCACCTCCGGCGACACGGGCAAGGCGGCGCTTGAGGGCTTCGCGGGCCGCGACCACGTGAGCATCTGCGTCTTCTACCCCGACGGCGGCGTGTCCGACATCCAGCTGCGCCAGATGACCACCCAGCGCGGCGACAACGTGAACGTCTTCGCGGCTCGCGGCGACTTCGACGACTGTCAGACCTCCGTGAAGCAGGCCTTCGGCGACGCCGCCTTCACCGACAAGCTCATGGCCGAGCACGGCCTGGCCCTCTCCAGCGCCAACTCCATCAACTGGGGCCGTCTCATGCCCCAGATCGTGTACTACATGAGCGCCTACGCCGACATGGTGGCCGCGGGCAGCATCGCCGCCGGTGACGAGATCGACGTCTGCGTGCCCACGGGCAACTTCGGCAACATCCTGGCCGCCTACTACGCCAAGCGCATCGGCACGCCCATCGCCCGCCTCGTGTGCGCCAGCAACGAGAACAACGTCCTGACCGACTTCATCCAGACGGGCGCCTACGACATCCGCGAGCGGTCGCTGTCGCTCACGCCCTCGCCCAGCATGGACATCCTCGTCTCCTCCAACCTTGAGCGCCAGCTCTTCGAGCTCACCGGCCGCAACGCCGAGCAGGTGCGCGCCTGGATGGCCCAGCTCAGCGCCGAGAAGCACTTCGAGGTGGACGACGAGACGCACACTCGCATGCAGGAGCTCTACGTGGCCGGCTGCGTGGACAACGACACCTGCCTGGCCGAGATCGGCCGCGTGTTCGCCGAGAAGCACTACGTGCTCGACCCGCACACCGCCGTGGCCCTCAAGGTGGCCCAGGACAACAAGACCGAGCGCCCCATGCTCGTGGCCTCCACCGCCCACTGGGCGAAGTTCGGCCCCAACGTGTGGCGCGGCCTGCACGGCGTGGCCGCCAACGCCGAGCTTCCCGCCGAGGTGGCGGGCCTGTCCGGCATGGACCTCAACGACCTCATCGCCTCCCAGACCGGCAGCTCCGTGCCCTGCGGCCTGGCCGAGCTGGGCAAGCTGCCCCGCAGGTTCTCCAGCGTGGTAGAGGCCTCCAAGGTGGGCGTTGAGTCCAGCGTCCTCGCCTGGGTCGAGAGCCGCTAATCACACGAGCGCATACTGACGGGAGCACCCATGAGCAACGTCGTAGACAGGCTGATTCGCTACTGCCGCGTCTCCACCCCCTCCGACCCGGTAAACGAGGCCAACGTACCCTCGAACCCCGCGGAGTTCGACCTGGCCCATTTGCTGCGCGAGGAGCTCCTGGGGTTGGGGCTTTCGGACGCGCGCGTGGATGAGCACGCCTACGTGACGGCCCACCTGCCTGCGAGCGAGGGTTGCGAGGGTCTCCCCTGCCTTGCGCTCATCGCGCATATCGACACGAGCCCCGACGCCCCCGCCACGGGGGTCGAGCCGCGCATCAGGCACTACGAGGGCGGCGAGCTCGTGTTGGGCGTGCACGACGGCGTGGAGGTCACGCTCAACGAGCAGAACACGCCCGGCCTGGCCGCGCTTGAGGGCCGCGACATCGTGTGCACCGACGGCTCCACCCTGCTGGGAGCCGACGACAAGGCCGGCGTGGCCGAGATCATGAGCTACCTGGCACGCGCCGTGGAAGACCCCTCCATCCGCCACCCGCGCATCGCGGTGTGCTTCGCCCCCGATGAGGAGATCGGTCACGGCTGCAGCCTGCTCGACGTCGAGGAGTTCGGCGCCGCATACGGCTACACCGTCGACGGTGACGTGATCGGCGGCGTGGAGTACGAGTGCTTCAACGCCGCCAGCGTCACCGTCCACGTGCGCGGCCACGAGATCCACCCCGGCAGCGCCAAGAACATCATGGTGAACGCCCTGCGCGTGTTCGAGGACTTCGACAAGCTCCTGGGCGACGTGGCCCGACCCGAGCACACCGACGCCTACGAGGGCTTCTTCCACCTGTGCGACGTCCAAGGCAACTGCAGCGAGGCCTTCGCCCACTACATCGTGCGCGACCACGACAAGCAGGCCTTCGAGGCCAAGAAGCTCGCGATGCTCGACGCGGCCGACTACCTCAACAAGCGTTGGAGCACACCGCGCGTGAGCGTGGAAATCCGCGACCAGTATGCCAACATGGCCGAGAAGGTGGCCCCCTACCCCTTCCTCATCGACAACGCCTACAAGGCTTTCGAGCGCATCGGCGTCAAGCCCTTCACGCGCCCCATCCGCGGGGGCACCGACGGCGCGGCCCTGTCGTTCCGCAACCTTCCCTGCCCCAACATCTCTACGGGCGGCTACAACTACCACAGCGTGCGCGAGTTCGCCGTTATCGACCAGATGGAGGCCATGGTGGACTTCCTCTGCGAGCTGGGAGAGCTGTTCACAAGGGAATAACAGCGACGTCGGCGCATGCCAGACGCACCAAGCACCCGGCATGCGCCGACACAATCGGGCATATGGCCAGGCGGCATGTTGGCAGGGTGCCTCTAACTTCATGCCTGAACTTCCCACACTTGCAATAGTCCACACAAGAGCATCGGCTTTTCTGACAGATATCGGGTGATGGCGCAGTTGCGTTTAGCTGCTGAAACCGATAGCAAATGGCGGTGTATTGCGAGCCCTCACCGCACCATCGGCGACCCAAGCAAGCCAGCTCATGTTTACCAGGGGCCGCATAGTCGATCGCGTCGAAAATGTTGGTGTAAAGGCCGAAAGGCCCTGAGAGCCGGCCCGTGGAAGGCGCGGCCCCGTCCTAGAATCTGAAATCGCGACAAGTCAG
>CAVJGP010000063.1:0-17036 GCA_963648855.1 Alistipes onderdonkii
CCAGTAGGCCAAAGGCCCGCAGCGCGCGCTGCGCCTCCCGACGCCTTGCGGACGAGAACCTGCTTTTAGAGGGCAGAACCTGAGGCGCTGCGTTCGGCGGACACTTGCGCGTGATAACTCGTTTCCGATATGCGAAAAAGGCCCACAGCTGATGCTGCGGGCCTTTTTGGTTGAGGGGCGAGAGCCTGATTTCTTACGACAGAACGGGCGTCGGGGAGAGGGGGTCGGCGGCTGTCTCTAGGTCGGGGCGGGAGGCGCGGTGGGCGCGGGCTTTGACGTACAGGGCGCCGGCGGCGAGGGTCAGGATGCTGCCGAACAGGATGCCGGAGCAGTCGAGCAGCACGTCGCTCACCTGGCCGCTGCGGCCGTCCACGAAGAGCTGCAGCGTCTCGTCGAGGCAGGGGATCGCGAGCACTGCCAGCAGGAACGTCCCCAGCGCAGCCCAGCAGAACTTGTCGCGGTGCGGCGTGAAGGCCTGCATGGCGATGATGCCCAGAGCCGTGTACTCGGTGAAATGAGCGGTCTTGCGCACGATGTGGTCGGTGAGCCAGCTGTAGGGCAGGCCAAGGTCGGCCAGGATGCCCTGGATCATGAAGAAGGCCTCGTTGCTCAGGTGCGAGGAATCTACACCCTGACGCATCGAGTTGCCCCAGATGAAGCACACGGCGAGCACGAAGACGGCAAGCCAGCCCCACTGCATGTGGTCGATGAGGCGCGGCCCCTTGATGCTCTCGTCGGCCTGCGCCTGCGAGGTATTGGCCGGCGCGCCCGCCGTTGCCTGGGCCTGCACGGGCTGGGCGGCTTCGCCTGTCGTGCTCGGGTCGACCTGAGGTGCCTGCGCGGTCTTGGCCTGCGCCTGCGAGGTATTGGCCGGCGCGCCCGCCGTGCTCACCTTCGCCTGTGCGGCCTCAGCCTGTGCCTGCGAGGCATTGGTCTGTGCAGCCTTGGTCTCGCCGCTCGTCTCGGTGGGCTGCTGTGCCTGGGCTTGCACGGCCGGCGTGGCCTGCTGGGGGATCTCGGGCACCGCGTCTGCCTGCTCGCTCATGGGCACATTTCCTCTCGCTGCTTGGTTTGGAGCCGTAAATATAGCCGTCTAGCTGCGGTTTTACTTGAAGCCAACAAGAATTGCGTCAGTTGCTTGCAATTTCTTCACGACTGAGCTACCTTACGCGTTGCGTATCTGTTACGGGGCGGGGTGAGATTCCCCACCGGCGGTATGGGTCTGGCCGACCTAAGCCCGCGAGCCGGCAATAGCTGGCCGACCTGGTGAGATTCCAGGGCCGACGGTATAGTCCGGATGATAGTAACACCTGGTCGCGCCATATATCGCTACCAGAGACCCGCTGCAGCCGTGCGCGGGTCTTTTTGTTTGGAGGTCGCCAGGGGGGCGGCCGGCAAAAGACGCCCGCGCTTTTCGTGCCCGTTTGGGCAGAAAGGCTGGTGTCACCATGGCCACAAGCAACGCAACCAAGGGATCTGCCAAGAAGCGCAGCGCGTGGAGCGTGCGCGAGCTGGTCACGCTCGCCATCTTCAGCGCCCTGGGTATGGCGCTCTCCTTCATCCAGATCCCGATTTTCCCGCCCGCGCCGTGGCTGCAGTATGACCCGTCCGGCATCGTGACGCTCACGGTGGCCCTCATGTACGGCCCTGCCGCCGGCATCGTGGTGCAGCTCGTGAGCTGGATTCCCAAGCTCATCATGAGCCCGCTGGGGTCGCTGCTCACCTTCGTCGCCATGATCGGCGCCGTGCTCGTCGTGGGCCTCATCTACAAGAAGTTCCACAACCTCAAGGGCGCCATCGTGAGTCTCGTGCTGGGCTCCATCGTCTTCATCTGCCTGGCCATCGCCATGAACTTCCTCATCACGCCCATCTACTCGCCCGGCGTGACCGTCGAGGCCGTCGCCGGCATGGTCGTGCCCATCCTGCTGCCGTTCAACCTCATCAAGTGCGGCATCAACGGCGTGGCCACGGGCTTGCTCTACAAGCCGGTCTCCAACCTCGTGAAGATGCGCGACAGCCGCTCTCACGTCTAAGCTCGCTTTTTAGCAAACAGGGTATACAAGACGCTTTGAGTCGATGGGGGTCGTCTGCGCGCAGCGTGCGGACGGCCCCCATCGCGGGGTTGCAAGCAAGGGACAAAGGGGTGGGAATTGCCAGCTCAGATTGACATTTCCAACGTGACGTTCGCCTACGACGGCGAGCATGACGTGCTGCACGACGTGAGCCTGCAGATCGAGCAGGGCAGCCATGTCGTGATCCTGGGGCACAACGGCTCGGGCAAGTCCACGCTGGCGCGCCTCATGAACGCGCTCATCGTGCCGGACAAGGGCAGCGTGCATGCCTGCGGCCTTTCCAGCGACGACTACGACGAGCAGATCGAGATTCGCCGCCACGTGGGCATGGTGTTCCAAAACCCGGACAACCAGATGGTCACGAGCATCGTTGCCGACGACGTGGCCTTCGGCCCGGAGAACCTGGGCATCCCGCAGCCAGAGATTGTGCAGCGCGTGGAGAAGGCCCTGGCGGCCGTCGCCATGACCGACTACGCCAAGGCCGACCCCACCGAGCTTTCGGGCGGCCAGAAGCAGCGCGTCTCCATTGCCGGCATGCTCGCCATGGACCCCGACGTGCTCGTGTTCGACGAGCCCTGCGCCATGCTCGACCCGCGCGGCCGTCGTGCCGTGCGCCGCGTGATGCGCGAGCTCAACGACCGCGGCATGACCATCGTGCACATCACGCACTTCATGGAGGACGCCCTCGACGCCGACGTGGTGCACGTGATGGACGCCGGGCGCATCGTGCTCTCCGGCACGCCCGACGAGGTGTTCGCACATGGCGACATGCTGCGCGGGCTGGGCCTTGAGCAGCCGTTTTCCATGCTCCTGGCCCATGCGTTGCGCGCCCGTGGCGTGGACGTGGCCGACACGGCCCGCATCGAGCGCCTTGAGGACGAGCTGTGCGAGCTGCGCGGCCTTGCCGCCGCCGGCCAAGAGGGGAGGGCGTAGGCGATGCCGCTCGTATTCGACCACGTCACCTATCACTACGACACCGAGATTCTGGGGCCTGCCCTCAACGACGTGTCGCTCACCGTGCAAGACGGCGAGTTCGTGGCTTTCATCGGCCACACCGGCTCGGGCAAGTCCACCTTGGCCGAGCACTGCAACGCCACGAAGATTCCCTCGTCGGGCACGGTCACCATGGACGGCCTGTCCACCTCCGACCGCAAGCAGCGCCGCGAGGTGCGCAGGCTCGTGGGCTTTGTGGCCCAGTACCCCGAGTACCAGCTCTTTGCCGAGACCGTGCGCGACGACGTTGCCTTCGGCCCGAAGAACCTCGGCATGAGCGCCGACGAGGTGGACGCCGCCGTGCGCGAGGCTATCGACCTCGTGGGCCTGGACTACGACGCCGTGGCCGACCAGTCGCCCTTCGACCTGTCGGGTGGCCAGAAGCGCCGCGTGGCGCTGGCGGGCATCATCTCGATGCACCCCAAGGTGCTCGTGCTCGACGAGCCCATGGTGGGCCTGGACCCCAGGGGCCGCCGCGAGGTGTTCGACATCGTGCGCGCCCTGCACGCCAAGGGCAACACCATCGTCATGGTGTCGCACTCCATGGACGACGTGGCCATGGCCGCGCAGCGCATCGTGGTGCTCGACCACGGCCGCATCGTGGACGAGGGCACGCCCGCCGAGGTCTTCTCGCACGCCGAGCTGCTCCACAAGGTGGGCCTGGACGTGCCCATGTCCACGCGCGTGGCCCACGAGCTCGTCGAGCGCGGCTTCTCCTTCGAGAGCGACCCGCTGACCCTGGACGACCTGGCCGACGCCATCGCCGCCGACCTGGCCAGGCATGGCGCGTGCGCGAAGGGGGGTGAGCGCCAGTGAGCTCGACTGTGACCGTGGGCTCGTTCTACAACGTGGACTCCGCCATGCACCGGCTTGACCCGCGCGTGAAGATGGTCATCATGGTGATCTACATGGTGAGCGTGTTCTTGGCGCCCGCGCCCTGGGGCCTCATTCCCGTGGCGGCCGTGCTCGTGCTGGCCACGGCCTTCTCGCATGTGCCCCTGCGCGTGGTGCGCAAGGCCACCAAGCCGCTGTGGGTGTTCGTCATCCTCACGATGTGCGTGAACATCTTCCTCGTGCGCGAGGGCGAGGTGGTGACGCACTTCCTGGGCTTCGCCATCACCGACCACGCGCTCATCCAGAGCCTCTACATGGCGTTTCGCGTGTTCGCGCTCATGATGGCGGGCACGCTGTTCTCGCTCGTGACCTCGCCCATCTCCATCACCGACGGCGCCGAGAGGCTGCTTGCGCCCCTGGCGCGCTTCGGCCTGCCCGTGCATGAGCTGGCCATGATGTACACCATCGCCATCCGCTTCATGCCCACGCTCTTCGACGAGGTGCAGCACATCATGGCCGCGCAGGCCTCGCGCGGCGCGCGCTTCGACGAGGGCCGCCTCATCGACCGCGTGCGTTACTTCGTGCCCATCCTCGTGCCGCTCTTCGCAAGCGCCCTGCGCCACGCAGAGGAGCTGGCGAATGCCATGGAGGCCCGCTGCTACGTGGGCGGCGAGGGCCGCACGCACTACCATGTGCTCAAGGTCCGTCGCGCCGACTGGGTGGCAATCGCGATCTTCGTCGTGTATCTGGCAAGCCTCGTGGTGCTTGCGCTGGTGTAGCGCACGGGAGTGTGACGCGCATGGGATTGAGTGAGCAGATGAGCGGGGAAGGCGGGCTTGTGGGAGCCGACGTGCCGGGCGGCGTGCCTGCCGAGATGGGCGGCGAGGCGCTTGAGGGCGGGGAAACCTGCGAGGCTCTTGAGGGCGAGGCAGCCGGCGAGACTCCGCGTATCCGTGTGATGACCGTCGACGACTACGACGAGGTGTGCGCCCTGTGGGAGCGCATCCACGGCTTCGCCCTGCGCTCGCTCGATGACTCCCACGACTACGTGGCGCGCTTCTTGGCGCGCAACCCTGCATCGAGCTGCGTGGCTGAGATGGCGGGCCGTGTGGTGGGCAGCATCCTGTGCGGCCACGACGGCCGGCAGGGGAGCTTCTACCACGTGTGCGTGGCCCCCGAGTTTCGCAAGCACGGCATCGGCAAGCAGATGGTGCGCTTTTGCCTGCAGGCTCTGGCCGCCGAGGGCATCAGCAAGGCAACGCTCGTGGCTTTCGGCGACAACGAGGTGGGCAACAAGTTCTGGAGCGGCATCGGCTGGACGGCCCGCCGTGACTTCAACTCCTACGAGTTTGCGCTCAACGAGGAGAACATCACGCGATACGTGCAGTAGCGCGGGGGCAAACTGCCTGGTAATCAAGGTGCTGAGCATAGGGGGCGGCAGGGCTGGACGGCCTTTCCGCCCCTTTCTTGTGTCGCTCAGTGGCGGGGAGTTCCCGGCGCATGAAATCCTACTGAAGTAGTAGGATTGTGTAGGAGCTATGAAGAGTTCACTTAGGGTAAGAATCTCGTTAGCGAGGGTTGACTCATAGTTAGCTATAGCGTATTGTTCGGGATGTCAAAAGGAGCTAACAAAACAAAGCAGCTCCTGAGACGCAGGTTTGCCTCCCTCTCCTTGGCTCCCGGCTCCCCGGCCGGGAGCCGTCCCGAGAGAGCAAACGGCCTGGTATCGCCTCCCTCTCCTTTGGGGCTTGCGGCACCTCGTAAGCCCCGTCTCTTCGCCTCCCTCTCCTTGGGAGCCCGCTTTCCCGGCGGGCTCCCGTCCCATCGCCTCCCTCTCCTGGGTCCCCGGCCTTGCGGCCGGGGACCATCCTAAGAGGATGTGCGACCCCCGTTTTGCCTCCCTCTCCTTTGGGGCTTGCGGCACGTCGTGAGCCCCATCCCTTTGCCTCCCTCTCCAGGGAGCCCGCCTTCCCAGCGGGCTCCCATCCCCTGCCTCCCTCTCCTAGGCTCCCGGCTTCCCGGCCGGGAGCCGTCCCGAGAGAGCCGGCGTCACGGATTTGTCTCCCTCTCCTTGGGAGCCCGCTTTTCCGGCGGGCTCCCGTCCCATCGCCTCCCTCTCCTTGGCCTCAGCTTTCCCAGCTGGGGCCTTTCCTGTTTCTGGGCAGAGTGGGGGCGCGGGGCTTCCGGCGACGCAAAGACCCGCGCGTCAGCGCCTGTGTTTCAGCGGCGGGCAGGCTGCGGGCGGCATCCCGCATACGAAAAGCGGCCTGGGGCTTGTCTGCTCCCAGGCCGAGAATGGCTTGCGTATCTGCTCTTATGTTCTGCCCGCAGGTCGCAAGCGCAGTGCGTCTTCCTACAGCAGCTTGCCGCCGTCGAGTCGGCGGAAGGTGCGCACGGCCCAGCGGCGGCGCGGGGTGCTCGGCGGGAAGACGATGTTCACGAGCGGCATGCCCACCTTGAAGGCCAGGAACACGCCCAGCCGGTGGCGCAGGCTCGCGACGTTCTCATAAGAGGTGTCGAGCATCTCCTGCAGGCGCTTGCGATAGGGGCAACGGCGCGCGTAGGACCACCACTTCTCTGAGAAGTCCACGTTGGGGTAGAGCCAGGGGCGGTTGTCCGGCCCTGCGTAGTGCACGATCTTGGGGCTGCGACGCGCCTGGGCGTAGGCGCTGCGCAGCTCGGCCGGGGCACAAGGGATGATGTGCTGGGCACGCAGGCCCTGCCAGTCGAACAGCGTGTTCCAGGACATGTCGAGGCGCACGTAGTCGCCGCTGGCCAGGTAGTTGAGCACGTCTTGGTCGAGCCACTGCCAGTGCCGCACGGTGGCCAGGGCGATGCACTTGCCCGTGGGGCAGCTGCGGCGAAACTCCGCCAGGTTAAGCACGAGCACGCCGGCCTGGAAGTAGCTGTAAGGGTCGTCGAGGCCCACGTCGTTCTTGAGGTACTCGTAGATCTGCTCGTCGTAGCCGCCTGCCATGCCTGCGGTGTCGGCGTCGAGCGTGGCGGCCAGCAGGTGCCCCTCAAGGTCGACGTCGTAGAGCTCGGCGATGTCGTGCAGCACCACCAGGTCGCAGTCGATGTAGGCGGCCTTGTTCACGTCAGGCAGCAGCTCGGGGGCCAGCAGGCGGTAGTACGTCTCGCAGGCAAAGTGGCCGTGGCAGGGCAGTGTGGCGTTGCCTGCGGCAGCCATGGCGTCGAGGAAGCCCACGCGCACGTTGGGCTTGCACGAGGCCTGCCAGCACAGCAGCGCCATGTTCTCAGGGGAGATGTCGCTCGTGAGCACCACGATGTCGTACTCGCGCTCGGGGCTGGAGTGCTCCAGGATGGACTGCAGCGTGACCGACATATACGGAACGAACTTCTCGTTGCAGGCGAGAAGCACGACCACGTCGTTCATGGGGAGGCCGAGCTCGACGGCGTTCTTGGCCAGTCGGGGCGGCGGATTCTTGGATGCGTCCATGCCTTGGGATTGTACACGCTGGGCGGGCCCCGCGGGAAGGTAGGGCCCGCCTGCATCAACAAACAAGCGCGACTGCCTCGTGTACGGGCAGCCGCGCTTGCGTGAGTACATCTATATATAAGATGGGGCTGGGCGACTTTGGCGGGTGCCTCAGTCGTCGCTTGAGGAATCGCCCTCGGTGGGAGCCGAGCCGTAGTCTGCCACTCGGTCGTCCTCGGCGAGCGGCTTAGCCTTTGCCGGCTCCCGGTTGTCCCCGATGGCCGGCTTATCCGTTGTTGGCCGTTGTTCGCCCCCCGGTCGTCCCCAGCGGGTGGCTTAGCCGTTATCGGCCACCTGTTCTCCCTCAGCCGCCTGCTCGCCCTCAGCGTTCTCCTCGTTGGCCAGGTCGGCGCGGTAGCCGCTGTCGAGCGTGTAGGACATGCTGTCCTTGCTCAGCAGCCAGCCCTTGGAGCTCAGCGAGGTGTCGATGATGCTCTGGCGGCCGTCGAGGCTCGTGACGAACACGAGGCTGTGGTCGCCCCAGTTGCCGCTCTGGCGCAGCACCAGGCAGGTCTCGGCGCAGGCGTCCGAATAGCCGAAGTAGCGCAGGATGTACTGCACCGCCGCCGCGAACTCATGGCAGTTGGCGCTCATGGTGGAGAAGCACTGCTTGGCGTAGGTGATGCGCCAGTCGCCGGGCAGGTCCCAGGGGCGCTGGTTGCGGTCGGACTCCACGTAGTCGATCCAGGAGATGTGCAGGAAGGTGTAGTAGGCGTTGTCGCCGGCGTCCAGGCCGTCATTCGTGTTGGAGTCGCAGTAGTCCTTCACCATCTGGTCGAGCTCGGCGTCGCCGGTGGTGAAGTAGCCGGTGGGTGACCAGGGATCCTCCACGCCGCCGTTGTTGTAGGTGGCGTCCTTGTCGAAGGAGGTGGTGGCGAAGGTGAAGATGTCGGTGATGCTGCTCACGTCGTCGGGCCAAGCGGGGGTGAGCAGCTTGGCCACCTCGCTCTGCTCTTGGGGCTGGGCGGCGGCATCGGTCGCGGCTGCGTCGGTGGCTGTGGCGTCAGCGGTAGTGTTCGTGGAGTCCGCAGTCGCGTCCGCTACCTGGCTGGTGGCCTGGGTGGTCACGGGCGTGGCCGAGGGTACGGCGCTCACGGTGGTGTCGGCGCCAGTCTTGGCGTTGTCCACGGCCTGTACGTAGGACCCGTCCCTGCCGCCTGCCGAGCACGCGGCGATCACGAGGGCGACAATGACGATGACGACGCCCAGTGCGATGGCGCCCACGAGCACGGGGTTGTCGTGCGCGGTGTCGGTGAGGCGAGCAAGGGGAGCGGGCAGGGAACTCGTCGGCGCTGCGGCATGGGAGCCTCGTGCGCTGTGGGAGCCGTCCTGCTCGCGCAGGGGGCGCGTCCCGGCCTGTACGCGCTCGAAGCGCTGGCCGGACTCACGGGCGTATCCGTCGCCGTACGCCGCCGAGGTGCGGCCGTATGAGACCTGCCCCTGGTAGGACGCACGGTCGTCAGACGCGTACGAGCCGCGTGCGCCCGTCTCGGCACCTTGGGCGTCCTGGTACGAATACGCCGCGCCGCGTCGATACGAGGGCAGGTTCTGGCCATACTCATGCGAGCGGGCGGCCGCGCCGGAGCTGCGCCCGTAGCTCTGGGCATAGCCCTGCTGCGAGGCCTGCGAGCTGTGCGAACCCGCCGCAGGCGCCTGCGACCCGTCGGGGTACTGGCGCTGCGTCTTGGGACGGCCGGAGGGGTAGCGCTCCACCGAGTCGTAGCTGCTCTCGCGACGGGGTTGCGACCCCGCGCCATACGCGGATCGATACCCCGTCTGACCAGCAGACTGCTGCGGCGCTTGTCCGCCCGAGGGGCGACGGTCGTATTCGTTATAGCGGCGCGAGTCTGCCATCAGGGCGCTTCACTCCTAGAGCTCTAGAACTGGTTGTAGATGAAGTCGGCGCTGCCGCCGAAATCAGAGAACGCGACGAACAGGAACAGGCCGAACAGGGCCGCGCAGAATGCGAGGGCGATGGCCACGCATGCGACGCCGTTGTGGCGCGAGAACCAGTCGCGGCCGGACTGCTTGAACTGCTCCATAGTATAGGCCCGCTTGGCGGGTTTCTTGTCCTGGGCGCAGGACTTGTCGGGGGCTGCCGCCATGCTACTCGCCCTCCTTCGCGAACTCGTAGATGGCCTGGTTGAGGTCGATCCAACCCGTCCAGCCGAAGTGTACGATGTCGTAGAGCCAGTACTGCTCGTACTCGCGGTCGGAGAAGTCGCACACCTGCGCGCCTGCCTGCTCGCACACCTGGCGAATGTGGGCGTAGCAGCCCTGACGTGTCTCGGAGCTGATGCCGATGTGGTCGTAGTACTGCCCGAGGACCGGGCTGATGACCACCATGACGTCGACCCCGCAGTCGTTTGCCACGCGCAGGAAGGCGGCGAGGTCGTCGTACTCAGGGGTGTCGGAGTACGTCTCGGAGGCACGCGACCCCTTCACCGAGTCGAGCGCCGGGGCGAGCTGCTTCTCGTAGAAGCTGTCCTCCACGCCCCAATCGTTGTTGGTGGAGCGAGTCTTGGCGTAGTCGAGCGCCTCGGAGCGCATCGCCTCCCAGTCGGGGTCCTCCTGGGCGGCGTCGGTCTTCTCGACGCCCTTCGCGCGCACGCCTTGCAGCTCGTTTCGCAGCGACAGGTCCTCGAAGGCGTTGAACACGATGGCGTTGAGCTTGTCCTGGGGCAGGCTCGAGCTTGCCGACTCAAGCTTGGTCTCGTCGATGCCGAGCTGGGCCAGGCGCTCGGCCACGTAGTCGCGCGTCTCCTGGCTGATGGAGTCGTTCTGGCAGAACGCCTGGTAGAGCGAGTAAGAGAAGCGCGTCTTGAACGTCTCGGCGTCCAGGCCGCCGTCGGTGAACCAACCCGGGCTCACGATGAGCACGGCCTTCTGGCGCGGCAGCCCATCGTCCTTGGCCAGGGCGCCCAGGGCGATGGTCTGCCAGAGGCTCTGGTCGTAGGCCTCGCCGCAGAGCATGAGGTTGAGGCCGTAGTTGTGCGTGCCGAAGACCTGCGAGGGCACCTGCGGCACCACCGAGGCGGGCGTGGAGAACTCCGAGGAGCCGAATACGACGAGCGAGTCCTCGTCCATGGAGGCGCGCATGAAGTCGACGCTCGACGACTTGGCGCCCGAGTACGCGTAGCCGTAGTCGCGCGAGGCGTCCACGTCGCCCTGGGCGGGCCAGGCGCAAAACACGGCCGCCACGCCCACGCCGGCAAGCGCCACGCCCACGCAGGCGGCGGCGAGGCGCAGGCGTACCTGGCGGGGGTCCATGGGTGTGGGTTTCTTCGCGCGTGCCACGTTCGAGCCTTTCGGAAGGGGAGGGCTACATGCGCTCGCTGGTGCGGGCGACGATCTTGTTCAGCGTGTTCATTTCCTCGCGCTCCAGCTCAGTGGGGGCGATGGACACGCCGAAGTTGGTCTCGAGCGCCACGAGCAGCTCGATGGCGGTGAGGGAGTCGAGCACGTCCTCCTCGAAGAGGTCGATGTCGGGCTCGTCGCGCACGTCCTCCTCGCCGGTGATGTCGGCGATGAGGTCGCAGATCTGGTCGAACAGGTTGTCAGGTGCGCTCATGGCAGGTCCTTTCTGGTTAGACGCCGGCCGGACTCAACACCTGGCCGGAGAACAGGGCCAGGCCAAAGAACACGAACACCATGGTGAGCGCCCAAGAAAGCACGCGGTACCAGGTCTTCTTGCGATTCTGCTTGTAGAACTTGCTCTTCTTCTGGTACGCCTCGGTGCCGGCCAGAAGCACGCCGTGGTACAGGCCGTAGAGGATGTTGTCCCAGGTGATGCCGTGCCACACGCCCATGAGGATGAAGTTCACCATGAAGGCGCAGCAGGCGCAGGTGAGCGTGGAGGAGAAGAGCTTGCGCTTGAGGGCCATCTGGGTGAAGCGCATGAACACGAAGTCGCGCAGCCAGCTCGACAAGGTGATGTGCCAGCGGTTCCAGAAGTCCTTCATGTCGGTGGCGCAGAAGGGCGCGCGGAAGTTACGCGGCACGTCCACGCCCAGCGCGTAGCCCACGCCGATCGCCATGTTGGAGTAGCCGGCGAAGTCGAAGAAGAGGTAGAGGCCGTAGGCGAAGGCGTACACCACCTGCGTGGCCGCGAAGGCCCCGGCCGTGGAGGTGCCGATGGCGGCAGGCGCGAACCACATGAGCCACTGGGCCAGGGGCGCGGCCACGAACTTGTAGAGCGCGCCGAGCGCGAACCACCCCATGCCGCGAAGGAGCAGCTCAAGGTAGGCGTCGCACGAGGGCGGCTGCTCGATGTTGGCCTCGAAGGCGCGGCTGCGCATGATGGGGCCCGAGGTGAAGGTGGGGAAGAACGACAGGAAGTACAGGTAGTGCGGCAGGCTCAGCTCCTTGATGAGGCCGTCGCGCACCTCGATGAGCACCTGCACCGCCTTGAAGGTGATGTAGGAGATGCCCAGAAAGCCCAGGAAGCTCGGCTCGAACACCACGGCCACCTTGTACACAGCCAAGGGCGCGATCTGCACGGCCAGGGCGCAGCGGTACAGGGCCACGGCGTGCCTGGGCACTTCCTTGCCCTGCCCGGGGTTGAAGAGGGCCACCACGAGGCGTGCCAGCACGAGCGACCCCAGCAGGTAGCACACGAAGAAGGCCAGCGACGCCGGCGTCTTGGAGAAGAGCAGCGCCAGCATCGCGAGCGACGCCACGCAGCCCCACGGCGCGATGGACTTGCCGCGCACGCCGAGCACCACCGCGACGGCCACGATGGGGACGAGGAGTATGAAGAACGACGGGTCGATGTAGAAGCTCATGCTGCGCGCGACCGCCCTACAGGCCGAAGGCGGCGGCGAGGGCCTTGCGATCGACCTTACCGTTGGTGTTCAGGGGCATCTCGTCGACGTACTTGATGGAGCTGGGCACCATGTAGGTGGGGATGACCTGCTTGAGCTGGTCTTTCAGCTGCTTGGTGAGCGCAAAGCCGCGCGGGGCCTCCAGGTCGGCGGGCACCACCACGGCCATGAGGCGCGCGATGACGCCGTCTTTGCGCACGGGCAGCACGCAGGCCAGGCGCACCTGGGGCAGGGCCGCCAGGCTCGACTCGATGTCGCCCAGCTCGATGCGGTAGCCGTGGAGCTTCACCTGCAGGTCGAGGCGGCCGTGGAAGTGCAGCATGCCGGTCTCGTCGCGCGTGACCTCGTCGCCCGTGCGGTACGAGCGGCGCCCCTGGGCCAGCGCCTCGGGGCAGGAGTGGAAGGCCGCCTGGGTGAGGTCGGGGCGCTTCCAGTAGCCGCGGGCCACCGTGTCGCCCACGATGTAGAGCTCGCCGGGCGTGCCGTCGGGCACGGGCTCCAGCGTGTCGGGGTTCACCACGAACAGCTCGGTGCCGGGCTTGCAGTAGCCCACGGGAAGGGCGCGGCCGCTCGCGAGCATCTCGTCGGTGATGCGGCACAGCGTGACCAGGTCGGTGGACTCGGTGGGGCCGTAGCCGTTGTACACCTCCACGTCGCCGAAACGCTCCTTGGCGCCGCGCACCGTCTCGGGGCGCAGTGTCTCGCCCACGAAAATCATGCGGCGAAGGCGCGGCATGAGCTCGCGGCCGAAGGAGGGGTCGGAGAGGCACTGGTCGAGGAAGGAGGGCGTGGACACCCAGTCGGTGGCGCCGCTCTGGGCCAGGCCCGCGAAGGTGGCGGCCAGGCTCGCGTCGGCACCCGCCTCGTTGGCGAAGAGGGTGTCGCCGCGCTTGAGGCCCGTGAGCAGGTCGGTCGTGCTCAGGTCGAAGGAGAAGGGCGCGCGGTTGAACCACACGCGGCCCGCGAAGTCGGGGTCCATGCCCTGGCCCTGCGGCTCCTCGAAGCCGTAGTCGCGCTCCATCCAGGCCACCATGTTGTCCACGCACTCGCAGCTCACCTCCACGCCCTTGGGCGTGCCGGTGCTGCCGGAGGTGAAGAGGATGTAGTAGGCGTCCTGGGCCGCGAGGCCCGCGAGGTCCGCCGCGCCCTCGGGGCTGCCCTGGCAGGCCCCGCGCAGCTCCTCGGGGCCGAAGACGGGCGCGCCGAGGGCGTCGCCCTGCCCCGCGAAGGTGCCGATGGTGTCGAGCACCGCGGTGGGCGCCACCTGGGAGGCGATGTTTGCCACGCGCTCGGGCGGGTAGACGGTGTCCACCGGGGCGTAGGCGTGGCCCGACTTCACGCAGGCCAGGAAGCACACCACCATGAGGGGGTCCTTGTGGCCGTACACCACGAGGGGCGCCCCCGCCGGGATGGCCGGGTTGGCGGCGATCCAGCAGGCCAGGGCGTTGGATGCGCGGCGCAGCTCGGCGTAGGTGATGCGGGCGCCGTCGCTGTTGGCGAAGGCCACACGCCCGCCGAACTCATCGGCATGGGCGTCGACTGCATTGACATACGAGCTTGCGATCACGGCGGCACCTGTCCTTCGCGGTGGCTGGGGCGTTATGGGATGCGGGGGAGATTAGCCGTTGTTCACGACGGGCAGGTCGTCGCCGTAGCAGTTGTCCTGCTCGGTGTCGCCGGAGGCGTCGGAGGACGTGTCGCTGGAAGCGCTGGTCTGCTCGGCCGCGGGCGTGGCGCTCTGGACGGTGGTGCTGGACTCCTGCTCGCCGCAGCCCGAAAGGGTCAGCGCGCCGGCTGCCATGAGCGCGGCGGCGGCGAGGACGGCGAGGTTCTTGAGGGAGCTGGTGCGGGTCATGCGATACCTCCGATGGAAGTGGAAATGAACTTACTATAAAGGGGAAACATCGTAACGCGAGAAGTACCGCCCCGCCTCGCCATCTTCCCACCCCACCAACTTAACAGTAAGTTGCGGAACCTCGTCCGCTGCGTCCACAGGGCCTCACGCGCGGTGCGCACCTTTGGTGTACGTCCAGTACGCTACGGCCCTGTGCGCCTTGCGCATCAGAACCTGCTTTTAGTGGGCGGAACCTCGTCCGCTGCGTTCCGCGGGGCTCGTCGCAAAGGGCGCTCCGTGTCGGGAGGCTCACGCGCGGTGCGCACCTTTGGTGTACCACCAGTACGCATCGCCTCCCGACGCCTTGCGGACGAGAACCCGCTTTTAGATGTGGACAGAACCTCGCCGGCTGCGTTCCGTGCGCAGGCGGGAATGTTTCGGGGATGAAATTGGGATTGGGTAATCCGGTGCTTCTTTCCACTCAGGCAGATGTTTATACCGTTCAGGCTGTAACAGGTAGGAAACCCACAAATCCACGTCCAGAAACAGTTTGTGGCGGGTTTACTATCGCGACGTTCGTTTTTACCCGGGAGGAAAAGGTTCATGGAAGGCAAGCAGGACGGGCAGGTCGACGGCGCGGGGGCGCTCGCCCAAGGCACGGCAGGGCAGGCATCCACGCGTGCGCACGAGCTGTTGGAGCGCATGCTTGTCGCCCATGAGACGTGGTTCGACGTGAGCCGGCAGCGCACCGTGGCCGGACGCACGTTCCCGGGGGTAGCGGAGTTCCACGAGCAGGGTGAGCGGTACGTGCTCACCAAGCGGGCCAAGCTCTGGGAGGTCGCCAGCAACGAATACGTCTTCTTCGACACCGTCGGGTTTCTCGAAGAAGGCGCATTCGACGAGATGGTTTCCTTCATGAAGCTGCAGGCGCTTCCCGAAGTGGTCCACCCGCACCCCGACCACATGTGTTCGAACCTCTCCCTGGTCCTCATCGCCGACTCCGTGGCGCCCGGTGTGGAGCGCGCGGTGCGCCGAGTGCGCTTCCGCAAGAACCACAAGCTGGGCCTGTGGGGCTGGAGCGACCTCAAGGTCGCGGTGGTGGACCTGTCCCGTGGTGAGAACGGGCGCGTAATGACCAACGCCGCCGGAAAGAACCTCAGGGCAAACCTTGAGGCAAACCTGACTTCCGCGGCAAACGACCAGAAGGAGGACTGAAGGGAATGAACGCCACGCTCGTTCTTCTCATCGGAATCGCCGTTCTCGTCGTGGGTTACATTGCCTACGGCGGATGGCTCGCGAAGCAGTGGGGAGTCGACGACAAGAACGTCACCCCCGCACACGCCCTTGAGGACGGCGTCGACTACGTGCCGGCCAAGCCCTACGTGGTGCTCGGCCACCACTTCTCGTCCATCGCCGGCGCCGGCCCCGTCAACGGCCCCATCCAGGCCGCCATCTTCGGCTGGGTGCCCGTGCTTCTGTGGGTCCTGATCGGCGGCATCTTCTTCGGCGCCATGCACGACTTCGGCGCGCTGTTCGCCTCCCTTCGCCACAAGGGCCAGACGATGGCCCAGGTCGTCGGCGCCAACATGGACAACGGCGCCAAGAAGCTCTTCATCATCTTCGCTTACCTGACGCTCATCCTCGTGGTCGCCGCCTTCGCCTCCATCGTGGCCAACACCTTCGCGGTGACCGCCGACGCCAACGGCGTGGTGGACCTGTCCGAGGGCTCCACGAACCTGGCCAACGCCCGCACGGCCATGATCTCGCTGTTCTTCATCGTGGGCGCCATCATCTGGGGTCTGGCCACGCGCGGCCGCGACCTTCCCACCGTCGTCAACGTGGGCGGCGCCATCGTCCTCATCGTGATCATCGTGGTCGCCGGCTACAACCTGCCCATCGTGCACCTCGACGGCACCGCCTGGATGTTCATCATCGGCGCGTACATCCTCGTTGCCTCCGTCGCCCCGGTGTGGATCCTGCTCCAGCCCCGCGACTACCTGTCGAGCTACCTGCTCTACGGCATGATCATCCTGGCGCTCATCGGCGTCCTGGGCGCCGGCCTCACCGGCAACCTGGGCGACTCCGCCGAGATCCCGGCCTTCGCCGGCTTCGACGCCACCGCCCTGAAGGCTGAGAGCGGCAGCAAGGTCGCCACGACCGGCTACCTGTTCCCCGCCCTGTTCATCACCATCGCCTGCGGTGCCATCTCCGGCTTCCACTCGCTCGTCGCCTCCGGCACCACCTCCAAGCAGCTCGACAAGGAGTCCCAGGCCAAGCCCGTCGCTTACGGCGGCATGCTCCTGGAGTGCCTCGTGGCCATCATCTCCCTGTGCGCCGTGGCCTACGTGTACTCCGGCTACATGGACGGCACCTACGCTTCCCCCACCGCCGTCTTCGCCGGCGGCCTGTCCAAGATGCTCGCCGCCGTGTTCGGCACGGGCGCTGAGAGCGTCGCGTACTCCCTGCTCATCCTGGCCGTGTCGGTGTTCTGCCTCACCTCGCTCGACACCGCCACCCGCCTTGCCCGCTACATGTTCCAGGAGTTCTTCATCCCTGCCGGCAAGACCGCCGATGACGTGAGCGGCATCGCGAAGACCCTCGTGAACCCCTGGGTCGGCACAATCATCTCCGTGGTGCTCGGTGTGGGCCTGGGCCTGAGCGGCTACGCCCTCATCTGGCCGCTCTTCGGCGCCGCCAACCAGCTCCTGGCCGCCCTGGGCCTGCTCGCCGTGGCGTGCTTCCTGGGCAACATGGGCCGCAACAACAAGATGTTCTACGTCCCCATGGTGTTCATGCTCGTGGTCACGCTGTCCTCCCTGGCCATCACCATCCAGGCCAAGGGCGCGATCATCTTCTCCGGTGGCCTGACCGCCGACAACACCGCTGCCACGCTCATCCAGTTCGTGCTGGGCATCATCCTGGTGATCCTGGCCATCCTGCTGGCAGTGAAGGGCTTCAAGACCATCTTCGGCAAGAAGCAG
>CAVJGP010000064.1:0-16697 GCA_963648855.1 Alistipes onderdonkii
TTCAACTTCCGCAAGCGCGACATCTTCGTCTCGCGCGTCACGAGCACCCCGGCCGACGGCGGCCCCGAGGAAGAGCTCTACCGCCGCTACCCCCAGCGCACGCGCGACCACAACTGGGCAAGCGGCAACTACCAGGAAGACCGCCGCGGCGGCGACCAGCGGGAGTACTGGGACTAGCGTTCGGGGGGCGCGCCAGCCGGCAGACGGAGGCGGATTGCGCCCGGCCCGATCGGCCCAGCGCACTCGACCGCCCCAGCGCGGCGATAACCTGCGCCCTGACCGGCTCGCCACGACGCATTCACTCGTCTCGTCCGAGGACGGCTTGCATCCTAGACGGCTCGTCCCATCCATCCCGGCACCGTCACCACGCAAGGCACGCAAGACACGCACACGAAGGCCCCGTGCGCCCCGTCCTCGAAGGACTTTGGGCGCACAGGGCCTCTCTGTTGCACGCAGTCGTGGACTACCTGCAGGCGCAGGCTGTGCCGAGCTCGCCTAGTGGCTGCAGCCGCCGTGGCCCTGGGCGGCGCTCACGCGGCACTCGGCGAAGGCGCGCGCCGCACCCTCCACTGTGGACTCCTCGCGGTTCTGATAGGTGGCAAGACCTGCGCTTTTAAGGTTCTCGAGCATAGGTGCGCCGATGTTGGCGACCACGATGGCCTGGGCGCCGTGAGCTTTGATGAGGTCGACGATGGCGCCATGGCCCTTCTCGTGCGCGTCGTTGGGCACGGCCTCCACGAACTCCAGCGAATTGTCGGACGCGACGTCCACGAAAGCGAAATAGGGCGTGCGCCCAAAGTGCGAGCAACGCGGGGCGCTCATGCCCTCGCCCGTCTCGGCAGTGATACAAATCCTCATGCCCGGTCCTCTCTCTTAGCTCATACGCACACGGGTTGGGGATGAGTATAGCGGTATCAGAAATCCTTTTACGCAAATCACGATTTGGCAAATCTAGATTTGCGCCTCCAAGCCGGCTCTGAGAAAAACGTCAGGCACGTCGGGCTTGATGGCTTATATGCGCAGAGCGCGTTTGGGAATCGCCGCCGTTTCGGCAGGGGCTTGACCACCCGGCCCCTGGCAACAAAAAAGCCCCAAGCCATGAGGCCCGGGGCTTCGGTAACAAAGTGGTGCGGCGTACAGGATTCGAACCTGTGACGTTCTGATTCGTAGTCAGACCCTCTATCCAGCTGAGGTAACGCCGCGAATAGCTGGGCTATATTGAACCCTGGAGCTGCTTGCGTCAAGTGCCCACACCGCATGTCCACAGATGGGCCTCGCACGCGCCCCGTGCCGCGCGCCGCCTGGAGCATCGGCGTCGGCAGCGAAACGATACGTCTTGCGATACCTGGCAGAGCAGCGCGGGCCCCACGCGCCATACGGCATGTGCGGGGCCCGCGCCGTCCAAAAGAGAGACTGCTTTACTTGCCTGAGAGCGCGGAGGCCGCCATGTTCAGCAGGCTCGCGGCAGCCGACACGGTGCCGCCGCTGGAACCCTCCTGCGCCTGCGCGTCACCCTCGGCGGATGCGGCGGTCTCGCCGGACGCCTGCGCGTCGGCGGGCGCCGCCTCGCCAGTCTCGCCCTCAGCAGGCGCGGCAGCCTCGGCGGCCTCGCCGTCGGCCACTGCGGGCATCTCGCCCTCGGCGGGCATCTGGTCGTCGATCTGCTCGTCATAGGAAGGCGCGACGCTGTTGGCGATGTGCAGGATCTGGTAGCCGTCGCCGGCCTTCACCAGGGCGAGCGTGCCGTCAAGGTCGGGGGTCACGTAATAGCTGCCCTCGAAGGCGAAGTCCACCAGGACGTTGCCGCGATAGTCGACGAGGCCCCACAGGCCGTTCTCGTCGGCGGCCCGGAGCACGGGCGTGAAGGTGCCGTTGTAGGTGGGATAGACTTCGGAGTACACCGTGTCGAGCAGGCCGGCGGCGGCGCTCACCACCTGGTAGCCCGCAGCGCCCGACACCACGCAGTACAGGTCGCCCTGGGACTCCTGGGTGTTCACGCTGTACTCAACCGGCACCGCCACGCTGCCGTCGGCCTTGAGGTAGCCGAACTTGCCGTCCTTCTCCACGTAGCAATAGCCCTGCTTGAAGGCCGTGTAGCTGTAGTCGGCACCGACGCAGTCGTACTCAAGGGGCACGACGAGGTTCCAGTTGCGGTCGAGCACGCCGTACTTGAGGTTGCCCGAGGAGTCCCTGCCCCGCACCACCGCGTAGTCGCCCACAAAGGGCTTCAGCGTGTTGACCTGGAAGCCGAGCGTGGCCACCTGGGCGCCATAGATGTCGTAGATGGAGACGCCGTCGGAGCCCACGAGGTAGGGGTTCGTCACGTCGTCGTAGGTGAGCGCGCAGTCGGCCGTACCCACCTGCACGCCGTTGACGAAGCGCAGGGTACCGTCATCGGCACTGTAGTACTCGTCGCTGGCGCTCCAATAGCTGGTGGGGATCTGGTTCACCGCGCCGTCGGCCCCGTAGACGTTGCACACGCCCTGTTCACGCGAGAAGACCACCAGGTAGTCGTCAACGGCCACCGCGCTGCGATACGTGGCGCGGTCGAGCGTGGCCGCCAGGGAGCCGTCGAAATACAGGTCCACGTGGTCGATGACCAGGTGGCCGTCGCTGCTCCTGTAGTCGTACTCGGCGCCGTCCTGCGCCACCGCCACCGCGATGGCCGCCACCCAGCGCCCGCCGTACCCGGCGAAGTCAGAGTACGCATAGTCGGAAAGCACCTGGCCGGAGGTGCTCATGAGGGCCTCCTTGTTGAGGCCGCTCTCGTTGCACACGCTGACGTAAGGCACGCCGGACTCTTCGGAGGTGAAAATCTCGCTGATGTAGCCGTAGGCGTCAGACACCGCCTGGCCCTGCGCGTCGAGCAGGACATAGCCCTGCGAGGAGGACTGCACGAAGTAGGGCACGCCGTCTGCGATGAAGTCCAGGCGCATGTAGGAGTCCGAGGTGACCGAGACGGACGACTCGACCCAGACGTCGGCCCCGGCAGGCGCCTCCTCACTGGCCGAGGCGGCGGCGGACTCGCTTGCCGCCTGCTGCTGGCCGGCCGAGGAGCTGGGCGAGAACGTGGGGTTCGCAGCGAAGGCGGTTGCGGTGCACGTGGCTGCGAGAAGCGCGGCCATACCTGCGGCGACGAGCGCGGAGCGTGCCATGGTGGTGTCCTTCCACGGGAGGTTGACAACGTGGCACGGAATATACCACAACCTGAAAAAGCCGCCCGAGAGCAGCCCCCACCAGACTGCCCCCAGACGGCTTTCGATCCGCTCAAACAAAATCCGCTGAGGCAAGGCGCGCGAGGGCGCAGTGTACTGGAGTACATAAGCCCTCGCGGAACGCAGCCTCAGCGATTTTTGAACCCCTGCTCAAACAGAAGCCGCTGAGACAAGGCGCACGGAGGCGCAGCGTACTGAACGTACACCAAAGGTGCGCACCGCGCGTAAGCCTCCGTGGAACGCAGTATCAGCGGATTTTGCCCCGTCCCAACAAAAATCGCTGAGGCAAGGCGCACGAGGGCGCAGTGTACTGGAGTACATAAGCCCTCGTGGAACGCGGCCTCAGCGATTTTTGAACTTACTTACTTCAGCCCGCCAAGGCGCTGGCCGAGGAGGTATCCCCACGTCACAGAGCGGCCGGCGGCGGCGCCCACGATGTACTCGGGGTAGCAGTCGGCGAAGTAACAGCCCGAGTCGTTGCCGATGGCGTAGAGGCCCTCGATGGGCTGGCCGGCCTCGTCGAGCAGTTGGAACTCGGTGTCGATCTGCATGCCGTCCATGGTGCACAGCAGCTGGCCGCCCACGGTCACCGCGTAGAAGGGGGCTTGCTGCACGGGGCGCAGGCGGAAGCTGTCCTTGTAGAAGTCGGTGTCCTCGCCGGCCTCGCACAGCTCATTGTAGTGCTCGACGGTGGCCACGAGGGTGTCGGCGGGCAGGCCCATCTTCTCGGCGAGCCCCTCGATGGTGTCGGCCTGCACGAGCTGGCCGCCCTCAAGGGCAGGCTCGAAGCAGGCGGCCTCCACCTTCTCGACGGTCCAGGTCACGCCCTCGTAGCCCTGCGAGATCTGCTCGGCGGGCACGATGCGCGAGCAGCCGATGGTGTGGAAGGCGGCCACGTCGTCGCGCCAGTTGGAGTCGAAGATCTGGATGCCCACGTGGCCGGGCTGGCCGGCGCACTGGTGCAGGTCGTAGTCGTAGGGCAGGCTCTCGTTGCCGAAGCGCTCACCCTTGGTGTTGACCTTGAGGAAGGGCTGCGAGCCCATCCACCACACGCAGGGCGTGGTCCAGTCGCCGCCCTTGCTGCCGGGCATGGTGGAGCCGCGCTGGAAGTACATGGCGGTGTGGGCCACGTCCATCTGGCCGCCGGCGAAGTGCGCGGCGCGCAGGCCGTCGCCCGTCGCGCCGGGGTCGCAGTACACCATGACGTTGCTCAGGCAGTCCTTCTCGTTGAGGGTGTGCATCATCTCGGAATTGGCCGCGTAGCCGCCCGTGGCCAGCACCACGCCCTTGGAGGCGTTCACGCGGATGTAGTTGCCGTCCTCGTCCTGGCCGATGACGCCCGTGACCTTGCCGCCCTCCTGGATGAGCTGCACCATCGGGGTGGCGTAGCGCACGTCGCAGCCTTCCGCCTCCATGCGGTCGGCCATGATCTTGGTCTCGGTGATGGAGTCGTCCTCGAGGTTGTAGTACAGGTGGCAGACCGGGTACTCCTTGAACTGCTCGTCGGGGTCGGAGTTGATGTCGGTCTCAAGCCACACGCTCAGGCCGCCGTCGGCCATGAGTCCGGTGTACCAGTCCACGGCCTCGCCGGAGTTCTCGGCCCACTGGCGGATGAGGGCGGGGTTGGCGCGGTAGGAGGAGTAGCGGAGAAGGTCGCGCGTGATCTCCTTCACGTCAACCTCGACGCCGGCGTCCTTCTGGGTGGTGGTGCCGATGCCGCCGATGTAGTCGCGCATGCCGAAGCCCACGGACTGCTTCTCGAGCACGACGACCTTCAGGCCAGCCTGGGCGGCCGAGACGGCGCAGGGCATGCCGGAGGTACCGGCGCCCACCACGGCCAGGTCGCACTCGACGGTCTCGGCGAAGTCGAACTCGTCGACGCTCTTGGGGGCCTCGCCCCACACGCTGGCGGGCGTGCCGTCGGCGCAGACCTCGTCGGCGGAGTCGGCCTCGGAGTCGGAGGACTCGGACTCGGCGGCGCTGGCGGCCAGGGGTGCGGCCACGCTGGCGAGGGCGGCGGTGGCGGCAGCGCCGGCGACCAGGCCGCGACGGGTGACGGGGGTGGACACGATGCTCGAAGCGCTCATACAGCAAGTCCTTTCTTACACGCAGGCCGCCCGCCACGCCCCCTTGGACGCCGGCGGGATGTGCGGCCCGCATCTGCTGACGAGCCGCACTCTAGGCCGCACCGGTCCGCCGGCGCGTCACCAACTGTTCATGAAATGCCTGGTAGAGGCATAGGTGAGGCTTCTCATGCACTGTTGGTGATGACCTGGCGGCAGCGTGGAGGCGCCCGGATTCGCCCAGGTTGCCGACGGGCCCGTGAACGGAGAACCAAGACTGCGCGTCGTGCGGCCCGCGGCGAGCGCGCCGCGCAATCTCGGCGTACGACCGGGCCTACGAGGTATGAGACGCGGCCACGGTTCGTGCGGCCCGCACCCAGCTCGCCGCGCCGGCGAGCCTGTGGGACATGGGGGCGTGCTCGCGAACCGCGCGTCGCACTCTCGGCCCCAGCTCGCCACACAATCTCGCCACGTCGGGGGGCCTGCTTGGGCGATAATGCGTGCATACGCCCAAGACGGCAGCAAGGGGAAGCATGAGCCAGGAACACGCCGGGGCCGCGAGCGGCGCCGACACGCATAACGGCATAGGCGCGGCGTTTGTCTCCTTCGCGGTGTACGCCCTGTGCAACTGGATGACGACGAGCCTCATCTTCCCCATCGGCACGGCGGCGGCGCCCTACTGCCGCGACGTGGCCACGCCCGCGCAGGCGCTGCTCTTCCTGGCGCTCGCCCTCGTGGCCTCGCACTCCCCGCGCGCCCTCGACAGGCGCGCCTTCCTCGTCGTGCCGCCCATCTGCGCCGTGGCGGGGGCGCTTCTGCTCGCCACGCCCGCAGGCGCCAACCCGGTGCTTGCTACCCTGGGCATCACGCTGCTGCTCTTCGCCTCGGTCGCCGTGATGCTCTCGGCGGGATGCGCCCTCACGCGGCTCGACAAGCGCCTGCTCGCGCCCTGCGTGCTCGCGGGCCTGGCCCTCTCCTACCTGCTGCGCTTCGTGCTCGCCGACCTGCCCGCCACGGCGGCGCTCGTCCTCTTCGTGACCGTCCAGGCGCTGGGCATCTTTGCGGCGAGGCGCGACATGGCCGCCACGCTCGACACCCTGCAGCGCGGCGAGAGCCCCGAGGAGCTCACGCTCACGAACCCCTTCTCCTTCCTGCCGCGCAGCCACCGGCTCTTCATCTGCCTGGGGCTTTTCCAGCTGTCGTACGGCGCGGGCCTGAGCTTCGGCGAGGTCAACACCACCCCGCTCGCCACGTTTGCCGGCGTGGTGCCGCTGCTGTGCGTGGGCGCGTTCTTCGTGCTGGCAAAGCGCATACCGCGCTTCGACACGCTCTTCGGCTGGGCCCTGCTCTTCGTGATGTCGGGCTTTCTCTTCACCGACGTGTCGCAGCAGGTGGCCGCGCCCCTCACCTCAAACCTGCTTGAGGCGGGCAGCTCCTGCTTCATGCTGCTGTTCTGGCCGATCCTGGCCACGATGGCGCGTCGCAATCGCCGCTCCACGCTGCCCCTCTTTGCCTGGAGCGGCTTTCTGCTGTGCCTGGGCGTGACGGTGGGCGCGGCCGTGGGGCGCGTGTGCTACACGATTGGCGCCCAGGGCCTCGTGCAGAGCGCCTCGCTCACGGCCGTGGTGGTGCTGAGCATGGCGGCGTTCGCGGTCTTCGGCATGCGCGGCTTCAGCTTCGACGCCACCGTGGAGGGCCTCGTGGCGATGCCCGACAGTGAGACGGGCGAGGCAGAAGAGACGAGCGAGGCGCCGCAGCAGGACGCGCCCGCGCAGCCCGAGGAGCTGCTGGAGGGCATGGCCGAGCAGGCCGGCCTCACGGCGCGCGAGCGCGAGATATTCCTGCTTCTGGCCCAGGGCCGCAACGGCGGCTACATCCAGCGCCAGCTCGGCGTGAGCTACAACACCATCAAGACCCACGTGGCCCACATCTACGCCAAGTTCTGCGTCCACTCCCACCAGGAGCTCATCGACCTCGTGGAGGCACGCGCAGAGAAGTAGCGCGGGGGCAAGCCGGCGGCGCGGCGGGCCGCGCCGCCTGCGAGGGTCGCCCAAAGGACTGCCCAGACATACGCCACTTCGTCAAGAAATGAATAGGGGCAGGCCCCTGAGAGCCTGCCCCGAACCGTAATGGGCACGCCGCGCGTCTGGCGCAGACCCCCAGCGCGCGCCGAAAACGGGGTCACACGCCCTCGCACTAAACCGGCTGGCCCCCGGCCCACTTCCTACTGCTTGCGCCTCCCGCACTACGAGGCGGTCAAGACCAGCTCGACTTCCTCCTCCTCATAGGTACCGTCCTCGGCCACGCTGCCCACGCCGCCGCGCAGGACGATTGACTCCACGGCATCGACGTCGACCAAGCGGTTGAAGAGGTCTACGCTGCCATGCTGAGACTCCGCCCCATCGATCGTATAGCTCATGATGATGTTCTCGACGGGGTCGTCGCCGCCCCAACGGTACGCCACGTACTCGCTGCCATCGGTATATCGAATGACGACCTCCTTCGGCGATGCCGTGAATTCGACCGGATACGTGGCCATGCCAATGGGCGAAAGCTGGGCATATGAGCCGTTGGCGTCGGAGAACGTCTTAGTGGACAAGCTGGCTGCGGGGTTGTAGACGCTCGTACCTTGAGAATCCTGCGCCTCGACGCTCGTTCCGGCAGCCGTGCCGCGCCCCGCGAGGGCCCACGTGACACCTCCCTCGATTTTCCCGCTGAACGGCCCGAAGTACACCGCGCCGACAAGCCTGGTGGAGGTGCTTGCCTCGGAGTCAATCAGGAACCTGCTGTCCAACCAGGGAAAAGACGCGTTCTGCGACAAGGCCTTCACGACCACCGGCACGTCGTTTGACAGCGTGACCGACCCATTGCCCTGGTCGATCAGATCGATGCCATCGGGGTTCTCAAGCGTGACCGAGGCCACGCCGTTGCCCAGCTCGTCCATCACGCATTGCCCCACCGTGAGCGTGTAGCCCTCGGACTGCGCCGTATAGCCCACATCGAATACGTAGCCGCTCAGCAGGCGCTCGGCCACCTCGTCGTCCACGTCCTCCCAGGTTTGCGAAGGCCTGACCCAGCTTTTGGGCTGACCGGTCACGGGGCTGATGTCGTCCTCGTCCACCACCGTGTAGGCCTCGACGTTCTCGTTGCCCTTCGGGCCGAACGCGAGGTTCGCGAAATCGAGGCTCACCGCCGCGTAGGCCCCCGTCGCGAGAAGTGCCGTGACGGCCACCATGGCGAAGGCCGTGCGCGCGCGAATACGCCCGCGCGTGCGTGCGCCACCCATATGGCGCGCGGCTCCAGAGGTGTGGGCGGGTCGTGAGCTGTGGGCTGCGGTGCGGCGGCTCGCCCCCGCCCGGTCCCGCTCCTCGGTGAGGGCGACGACCCGCTCGATCGCCTCGTCCGAGGCGTCCATTCCCGAGAGTGCCCGCGTGAAGCGCTTATGAACTTCCTGGTCAGACATCCATTCCTGCATGCTCAACTTGTCGGCCCTCATTGCAGGCCCCCTTCCTCAAGAACGTCCCTCAGCCTTGCGCGGCCCCGTGCCAGGCGTGTACGCACCGTGGCGTCGGGCACGCCGAGCAGCTCCGCCACCTCATGCGTCGAGCGGCCCTCGAAGTAGTAGAGGTAGAGCGGCACCCGGTAGCGCGCGGGCAGGCCCATCAGGCGGCGGATGAGCTGGCCGTCCTGCAGGCCTGTCGGCTCGGTGCGCTCCGGCGCCGTGAGCGTCTCGATGTAGTCCTCGATGTCCTCGGGCCGGCGGCGCAGTTTGCGATGCAGCGACGTGCACTCGTTCACGGTCACGCGCAGCAGCCAGTTCGCGGCATGCTCGTCGGTAAGGATCGCGTCGCCGTGGCGGTACAGCTTGAGGAACACTTCCTGCACCACGTCGTCGGCGTCGGCACGGTTGCGCAGGTAGCTGTACGCGAGGCGAAACACGCTGCCCCGGTGTCTGTTCATAAGCGCGATGAAGCGTTGTCGGTCTTGCACTGGCGGTGTCCTTTCGTGCCGCAGGCGTACGTGGTGCCGGCCGGTCCCGAGCTGCAGCGGAGCCGGGCGGCAGGCTGAAGGGCGCCCTTCGGCCACGTATACGCTTTGGGGCGCCGGCATGTTTCACGCAAGGAGAAAAAACCGATAAGCGGCGCGGCTCGCCGCAAAAGGAGCACGGCAGCCAGGCGGCTGGCCGCGCGGGGCGGTCTGCGGCGGATGGTGGCCGCGCACTGTCCGCTAAAGCAGACGGCTGGCTGCGCGGGGCGGCCTGGCATCCTCGGCCTCGATGGCAGCCGTCGCCATGTGGTTGCCGGAGCGGCCGCCCTTCTCTGTCGCCATATGCGCGTCGAGGCGGAAGCCCTCCTCTATACCACGAGGCACGACTTGAAAATCGAGCAGGAACGCAGCGCCCGATTTTGCGCGTGGCGTGAAGGCGATCGCGCGGCGCGCATGGGACCGCGCCGTCTGCTAGAACGTTGCCGCGAACGCATCCGCACGCCGCCCCGCCACAGCCCGGGGCGCACTTGACAAAGGAGACAGGGCCATGACCTGCAAGGATTACGACAAGCTCGCCGAGGGGCCCGTGCTGTACACGCGCCCCGAGCGCTACATCCCTCGCATCGCCGCCGTGCACGACATGTGCGGCTACGGCAAGTGCTCGCTCACCGTGGCCATACCGGTGCTGTCGGCCGGCGGTTGCGACGTGTGCCCCGTGCCCACCGCGCTCTTCTCGGCCCACACGCGCTACCCCGTCTTCACCATGCACGACACCACCGACATCCTCCCGGGCTACCTCGACGCCTGGCGCCAGGAGGGCGTGGAGCTCGACGGCGTGTACTCGGGCTTTCTGGGCGCCCCCGAGCAGGTGGCCGTCATCGAGCGCCTCTACCGGGAATATCCCCGCGCCCTGCACGTGGTGGACCCGGTGATGGGCGACGGCGGCAAGATGTACGCCACCTACACCCCCGAGCTGTGCGCCGCCATGGGCAGGCTCGCCGACGGGGCCGACGTCCTCACGCCCAACCTCACCGAGGCCTCCATCCTCACGGGCATCGCCTACCAGGGGCAGGATCTCACTGACGAGCAGGTGCAGGCCTACGTGGACGCGCTGCTGGGCCTGGGCGCCAAGCACGTGGTGCTCAAGGGCATCGACCGCGCCGACGGCACGCTGCGCAACTACGTGGCCGGCCAGGGCGTGGACGGCTGCGTCTGCGTGGCCCATCCCAAGCTGCCCTACATGCTCCACGGCACGGGCGACCTGTACGCCTCGGCGCTCACGGCGGCCGTCTACGCCGGCAAGGGGCTCCTTCAGGCCGCCCACTTCGCCGGCGAGTTCGTGCGCCACGCGATGGAAATCACCCGCTACCAGCCCGAATACGAGATGCGCGGCGTGTCGTTCGAACCGCTCCTGGGCGAGGTCGCACAGCTTCTGAGGTAAGGGAGAGGGGCGGGCAGGTCAAACCCGGCGCTCGGCACCTGCGGAGACGGAAGGGGTCGCCAGGGCCTCGTGCGCACTAAAAAACGCACGACGGATCAGTCGCCCGGCTCCCCGCCGCACGCTCCGCACGGCGCCATCCCGCCATCCGGCGGATTGGGGGCGCGCGCTCGGCGCGCGCCCAGTGCGCGCAGCTCGGCGCCCCCTTCCCCAACGTCTTCTCGGCATGCAAAAAGCGCCCCGCCCCCAGCTTATTTGCTGGAGACGGGGCGCTTCGTGTGGCGCTTGATTGCGCGCCCTGGTGCCGGAAGGTCGCCGAGTCAGGTGCAGGCCTTCCGACGTGTGCGGGCGAGCCGCTAAAGCTTCGTGGTCATGTCGAGCGCCGCCACGCCGGTCTGGCCGGTAGAGATGCGAAGCGCGTCGGACACGTCGGAGACGAAGATCTTGCCATCGCCGGCGGCGCCGGTGTGCAGCGCCTTCTGGGCGGCTGCGACCACGATGCCGGGGTCGACCTCGGAGACAACCACGTCCACCTGGAGCTTGGGGAGCAGGTTGACGTTGGTCTGGACGCCGCGGTAGGAGCCGGTCTTGCCCTTCTCGATGCCGCAGCCCATCACGTTGGAGACGGTCATACCGGTGACGCCAACCTTGGCCAGGGTGTCCTTGAGCTTCACGAACTCAGACTGGTTGCAGATGATGGAGACGCGGGTCATGTAGCCGGCGTGCTTGACCTCGGCGGGCTTTATGCCGGAGACGTCCACGCTCTCGCCGGCAGCGGCGGCCATGGAGGGCACGACGGGCAGGAAGTCGGCGTAAGCGCTGGGCAGGCCATGCTCGCAGACGTCGAGGCCCTCGACCTCTTCGGCCTCGGAGACGCGCAGGCCCATGGTCTTCTTGACGATGATGAAGGTGATGCCAGCGGTGACGACGGTCCAGGCAAGGATGGCGACGACGCCGAGGGCCTGGATGCCGAGCAGCTCAAGGCCGCCGCCGTAGAACAGGCCCGCCAGGTCGGAGTTGCCGGCGGTACCGGTGGCAAAGAAGCCGAGCAGGACGGTGCCGAGCAGGCCGCAGACGCCGTGGACGCCGGAGGCACCGACGGGGTCGTCGATGTGGAGCTTCTTGTCGATGAACTCGCAGCCAACCACGACGGCGATGCCGCAGATGAGGCCGATGACGATGGAGCCGATGGCGTCGACGTCAGCGCAGCCGGCGGTGATGCCCACCAGGCCCGCCAGGGCGGCGTTGAGCGTGTAGGTCACGTCGGGCTTGCCGTTCTTGACCCAGGTGAGGATCATGGCAGCGAGCACGGCGCAGACGCAGGAGAGCGTGGTGGTGGTGAAGATCTGGGCGATCTGGGCGACGGTGCCGCCAGCGGCGCCGTTGAAGCCGTACCAGCCGAACCACAGGATGAAGACGCCCAGGGCGCCCAGCGTGATGCTGTGGCCGGGGATGGCGTTGGAGCGGCCGTCAGCGTCGTACTTGCCCAGGCGCGGCCCCAGGAAGGCAGCGCCGAGCAGGGCGATGGTGCCGCCTACCATGTGGATGACGCCAGAGCCAGCCCAGTCGATGAAGCCCAGGTCGGCGAGCCAGCCGCCGCCCCACACCCAGTGGGTCTCGATGGGGTAGATGAGGGCGCAGATCACGATGGTGACCACCAGGTACGAGGCGAACTTGGTGCGCTCGGCCATGGCGCCGGACACGATCGTGGTGGCGGTGGCGCAGAAGACGAGCTGGAAGAAGAAGTTGCTCCAGTCGAAGCTCGTGAAGTCAGCGCCAAGCCAGGAGAAGTCGAGCTCGCCGATGAAGAAGTTACCGGCGCCCGACAGCAGGCCGTAGCCCACGAGCAGGAACACCACGGCGCCGATCGAGAAGTCGAGCGTGTTCTTCATAACGATGTTGCCGGCGTTCTTTGCCCTGGTGAAACCGGCTTCCACCATGGCGAAACCCGCCTGCATGAAGAACACCAGCAGCGCGCCTACGATGAACCACAGGCTAAAGAAGTCCTCCATTTCAGCCTCCTTACAATCCTCGAAACTAGCCCCTCCAATGTGTGGCGTGGGAGTCGGGGCGTGCCCTCCATACCGTATGGAGAGCAAGGTACGTGCGGATTGTTTCGAGATTGCTGCATATCGGGATGCTAACGACGCCGCAACCAAAGCGTGCGAGAGGCGAAACGCGCGAGACACAAAAGCAGCCGAGACGCACGGCGAAGGGGCTGGCGGCGAAACAAATCCTGCACATCCGGAAGGCAGGCGAAACATGTGGGTGGCGGATGCGATATGAGCGGAGAACGTCTGACACGAAACCTCAGACGCTCTCCGCTTTACGGGGCCAACGTCGCCAACGGCACAACGAGCACGCCATCGTCTCTGCGATAGGCCGCAGCCGTACCGGTCAGAACCATGAGAAACGACGGTGCGCCTTCGTGGTCCTGGTCGATTCTCTCGGCCAGCTTCCTAAGATGCGCAGCGGCCTCGTCAACCTGCCGCGACCCGAGCTTGACCTCGACAAGAGCCCAGCGGCCGTCGCCGAGGGCAATCACCGCGTCTGCCTCCAAGCCCGTCTTGTCGCGATAGTGAAACAGCTCCCCGCCAAGCGGCTCAGCGTAGACCCGAAGATCCCTCACGCACAAGGACTCGAACAGCAAGCCGAACGTCTCAAAGTCTGTTAGCAACTTCTCGGGCGTAGCGCCCAGCATCGCGGCGGCAATCGAAGGATCGGTGAAGTGGCGCGTCGGGCTGGTTCGCACCGCCGTCTTCGACCTGAGGCGGGGATTCCACGCCGCCAGATCTTCCACCACGCATGCCCTCCTAAGCGCATCGACATATTCTGCAACCGTGTCTATTGAGGGAGGTTCTCCCTGCATGTCTGCGGCGATGGTGGTCAAAGGAGCCTCGGATGACAGGTTGCGCGCGTATGAACGCATGATTGAGCGCATCCAGCTTTTATTGCGCTTTATGCCATCGATATCCTCGATATCAGAATCGAGCAGCTCGGTAACATAGTCTTTTGCCATGGCCAGAGCCACGGTCCTGTCGGACTCTAGGACCGCCTCGGGCCAACCGCCTCTGCAGACGGCATATGCAAGGTGGTCGATATCGCAATCCGCAATTGCAGCCACCTCACCGGCGGGGTTCGCAAACAGCTCCTCAAGCGAAACGGCCCCGTTTGACTCCCTGGATTCGTACAACGACATGGTATGCATGTATATTTTGGCGATGCGGCCGACTCCCGAATGCTTGGGCTTCTCTTTTTCTCGGGGGGTAGCCGAACCCGTAAGGATAAACCTGCCCCGGCCATGGCCCGTGTCAACGGCATAGCGAACCGCATCCCATAGCTGCGGAGCCATCTGCCATTCATCGATAAGCCTTGGCTCGGCACCAGCCAAGATCGCCGACGGTTTGGCATCTGCCAATTCAAGCAGGGCACGACCCTTGTCCGGGTCTTGAAGATACACTGCGCTTGCGGCGAGACGACGCGCCGTTGCCGTCTTGCCGCACCACTTAGGACCCTTGATTTGAACGGCTCCCGCTGTTTTAAGTTTGGCGGCAAGCACGATATCGGTCACGCGGGAGAGGTAGGTTGCATCGCTCATAGTTCCCTCGTTTTCCATCCTGATATCAATCATTCTATAACACCAGCTAGTCTACCATAATTCCGGGAGTTGGACGGTTTCCGTTCCGGGAGTTGGACGGTTTCCGTTCCGGGAGTTGGACGGTTTCCGTTCCGGGAGTTGGACGGTTTCCGTTCCGGGAGTTGGACGGTTTCCGTTCCGGGAGTTGGACGGTTTCCGTTCCGGGAGTTGGACCGTGCCTAGGGCACGGCCAACAACACCCCCACTCCAAGCGAGGCTTCAGTACACAGAGGGCCTACCCCTTTGCCCTCGTTGCCTACACGAGTGTCATACGACGGCACCCTGCAGTCCATCGAGCACACACGAAAAAGCCCCGGACGCGCAGGGGCACGGCCGGGGCCTGGGGAGTACGGGAAAGCACTGATGCGATGCTAGGCGGCGAGGGGCACCTCGGCGAGCTCAACGGTATCAAACGTAGCATATGGGTTGATAGAGCCGTCTGCCGCCACATCGCTTGTGCCATCGGCGGCGTCTGAGGCCACGTCCTGCGAACTAGACGTATCGACGGCAACGTCCTCAAAGTCGCCAACGCCGCTCGCATCAACCGCGCCGGCAGAGTCCTGCCCCGCTCCGTAATCGGCTGCGTCAGCAATCTGCGTCGCGTCGGCAGCGCCCTCGCATGCCGTCCCGTCTGCCGCACCATCCTGCTCCTGCCCAGAGGTCGTCTCGAGGCCCTCTCCCGCCACATCGTCATACGTCGCGCTGACGTCGGCACTTGCCTCGGCCCCGCTCGCCTGGCCCTCAACGGACGCCTGGCCATCCACCTCGTCGAACGTCACCCCGTCGCTGTCGAGCGACTGCCCCGCCACGTCCGACAAGGCCGTACCCGGAATATGCCTGAGCGCCTTGGGGTCGTAGTGCAGGTAACTCGCGGGCTTGGTGAAATCGATCATGTCCCACGAGGTGATCAAACCTGTCGAGGAAATGGGGCATGCCTGGAAGTACTTGGTCGTGCTGCCCTTAACGCACTTGCAGTAATAGTGCATGCTCCAGTCACCCGAGTAGTACATGTTCGTCACCGAGTCGAAACCGCCGATCTTGTTGGCAAACTTGCACAGGACGGCCGGCGACACATAAGAGTCCCACTGGTAGCTCACGAAGTACGGCACGGAGCGTCGGGCCAGATACACGAGGTAGTTGTTGCCATTCTCCAACCTGTTGTCGAGGTAGCGGAAGGTGGGATACAGCCAGCTTACCACGGCGTTCATCTTGGCGAAGGAGTCCATGGTGCTGTTGGTGTTCTTTGCGATGACGGCGTCAATCCAGGCGTCCTCGGCGGCGCTGTAATCCTGCACCTTCAGCGTGAAGGTGGCGAGCTGCCTCGTGCCGTCGTACAGCACGAGGGTGTGCGTGCCGGCCTTGCTGAAGCGGCACATGACGACCCAGCCGCCCTTGACCTGCCGGAAAACGCCCGAAGTCGTGTCCGAGATGCTGATATCGCTTGCGTTCGTGCTGTTCACCGCGAACAGCGAGGCGCCCGAGTCGGTCTGGTCGACGAGCTTCAGGTTCGTCGGCGTGGCGTCGGTCTTGACGAAAAGCACGTTGTCCACGCTCGTGAAGGGAGCCAGGTCCGCCTGACCCACCGTGTACAGCTCATAGGTGTACGTCTTGGCGGTGCCGCCGAAGACGTCGCGGCAGAACACCGTAAGCATCTTTGCCATCTCGGCTCGGGTGGCGTTGTTGTGGGGCTGTATGGACCTGCTCCAGCCATCGACATAGCCCGTGAGAATGCCGTTGTACTGACACCAACGCACGCCCTCACGGGCCCAATCTGAAATGCTGTTGTAATCGGTGAAGGTGTACCGCCACGTCTCAGACCCGCTGACATGGCCATACTGCTTGGCGAAGCGATAAAGCATCACGGCGAGCTCCTCGCGGGTCACCGGGTCGTTGGGGCGGAAGTAGCCGGTGAGCTTACCGGAGGCGTTCGTGTCGCCGGTCACGACGCCCTTCTTGTAGCACCACTCAATGGGCGTGGTGTACCACTGCTTGGACGCAACATCCTTGAAGGTGGAGGAGGTGCCGCCCGAGCCGGCGTCGCCGGTGGCGAAGCGGTAGAGCACCGTGGCCACCATGCCGCGCGTCACCGTGTCGCCGGGGCCGAACCTGTTGGTGCCGTCGGTGTAGCCAGTCATGAGGCCCTTGTCGCTGACGTAAGCCACGTATTCGGCATACCATTCGCCACTCGCCACGTCGGAATACGACTTTGCGTGCGCCGAGGCGGGCGCGAGGGCGAACAAGCAGGCAAGAACCGCGATTAGAGCCGCGAGGAAAGCCCGTCGTCCTACGCGAGGAGCCGCCGCTCCGTCCATAGAATCGCTGCGCATGTAAACCACCTTCTTGTGAACTTGAAGAGG
>CAVJGP010000065.1:0-16533 GCA_963648855.1 Alistipes onderdonkii
CCGCGCGGGACAAGGCGCGCGAGGGCCACAAGCGCGCGGGCCTCATCGAGGGGGCACTCGGGATGGGCGTCCATGGCAATACCGAGTGCCGGGCAGAACTTCGAGATATGCATAGCCGAAGGGCGCGGCAGGGCCGCCACGGAAGGTTCGGCGTCAATGTATCAGAATGCGAGCGTCTAGACAGGCGTCGCCGTAAGAGAGACGAATGTATCAAAATGCGGGCCGTATGAGTGATTTCAGGGGTCTCACCCTCCCATGGTGGTTGTCGAACGGGCAAAAGTGCCGTACCATGCGAATCGAAAGTTCGACCTCCTGAACGTGACCGCAACGCATGAGTTCCAACCTTCTTGCCACAGGCAGAAGGGGTTAGATAAACAGCCGGCACCACTCGAGAAGGGGAAGAAAATGGAAGAGCTCAAGAACGAGGCCATGGACGCCCAGCAGCTGCACGACGAGGAACTGGCCGAAGTCGCGGGAGGCTCGTCGCTCAGCGCAAGGGATCGCATCTACTGCACCACCCTCAGCTACTGCGGGTACTACAGCAGCTTCACCATGGACATCACCTACTACCCCTGCTCCAAGTGCCGCACGCCCATGTATACGCAGGAGTGGAACCCGAAGTGGATCTGCGACTGCTGCGGTAACAGCGAGTTCTTCCCCGTGGCGGAGATTTGGCCGTATTCCCGCGAGCAGCTCATCTCCGACGCCATCAGCTAGGCGCCCGGCGGCATGATGTGCCCCGCGCCCGGCCATCGGGTATGCGCCCAGCCGCAGGGCACATCGGGTGATTCGGCCGCAGAGCCCCAGCTCGTCAGCCATCCCTTTCCCGGCATGGCAATCAAGGTCTTCAAGCGATAAGGCCGTTCCCACCTGTAGGTTAGCCCAGGGGGAACGGCCTTATCAGTGGGTATCGCTGCGACATTGCAAGCCCAATGGAGCGCATCGGGACAAGAAGGCGGCAGGATGAGGTCTCGGGCCTGCCGGCCTATTCCCTAGTCCTGCGCAAGCTCGCCGCCTTATGCACGGCATAAGGGAGCTTGTGGGCGCGAGTCCCTAGTCTTGCGCGGGCTCGCTCGCTTCCATGTCGGCCTTCACGAGGGCCTTGATGTAGGCCGTGACGTTGTCCTGGGCCTTGAGCCACTCGTAAATGCGCTCGTCGTCCTCGCCGGGGTAGAACCTCAGCGAGATGGTCTTCGTCGAGCGCTTGCGGTACTCGTTGTTCGCGCGCTTCTGCGAGTCGTAGACCATCGTTAGCCCCTCCGCTTGATGCGCTTCATGACATAGATTGTGATGAGCGACGCACTGACTGCTATCAAGACCGTCTTCACCGCTGGCCTCCTCGTGCATGATACGGTCGCCACGGTCGTGCGGGGCAGTGCTTTCGCAATGCTCCCGGGCCGCAGCCTCTTGGAATGTTCTTCAGGCATCTTACAAGATGCCTTTCGTCTGGGGGATCCAGATTGCCATTCTCGGCAAGACGGCGAGCCAATCGGCCGGCCCTGGCGCAGCTGCCGCCCTCCAATATGGCAAAGTCCAAGGGCAAGGGCTGGAAGCTGCCCCACGCCAGCGACGCGGCGCCGGGCTCGGACGCACGTTTCGCAGCCCGCGTCGACGCAGGCACGACCGGCGCGGGATATAGATGCCCCCGATTAGCTCCCCCATCAACTTCGCACCGTCCGGCCAGAAACTCGATTTGGCTGCCGGGCCGCAAGCTCAAGATGCATGCCACCACCGCTCACAAGGCATTCCCTCGCGTGGGAACCGTCCAACCGCAAAAGCCCTGCTATCATGGGCCGCAACACGCACGGCTCAAACAAGCAAGGCAGCGAAGGGGGCCATCCATGCACGGTATGCGCAGCTTGCACGACACGTCCGTCAGCAGGCGCACGCTTGTGGCATTGGCGTCGGCGGCGGCGGCAACCTCGGTATTCAACCTGATAGGAGCAGCGACCTTGGGCACACAGACGCGCACGGCCCTGGCGGCCACGGTGCAAGACCTCCAGGTGCGGCCCTGCATCACCGTGTTCGACCAGGCAAGCGAGGCCGCGTTGCGCGAGGTGGGCATGCAGGTGGACCTGGCGAGCGTCGCCGACGGCGAGTACCCCTCGTATTGCTTCGCGGTGCAAAACGCCGCCGCCGACGCGCTCGAGGCATGGGAGTCCTACGTCACCGTGGACGGCGGCGAGCCCTGGGGATGGGCGGCCCACACCATCGAGGCGGGCGTCACCACGCTCTACCACGTGTATCGCGACAACATGCAGACGGTCCTTTCCGAGGGGCAGCACACCGCGGCGCTCTACATCAACGGTGAGCTCGTGTGCTCGGCCGGCTTCACGGTGAGCCGCGCGCAGGATTGGGGCGCGTCGTTCCCCTTCCCCTCGCAGGAGGAGATCCAGCAGGCAAACGAGGCCGCGCGCGCCCAGGCGCCCTACATCGCAGGCTGCCTGGGCCTGGAGGAGGGCCTGCGCTACACCTCGTACAGCATCGACTTCAAGGCCGACGCCGCGCCCGCGGGCACCTACTGCTGCCTGGCGCAATGGGCCTGCGACCTCGGCAGACTCCAGGAGCGCTACCCCGACGCGCGCTGCGACTACGCCGGCGTGGGCGGGTATGCGGGCCTGCAGCACCGCTCGCAGGGCGACTGGGTGTCGATCCTGTCGTTTTGGAACGTGTACTACACCGACGAGACGGGCGCGGCCCAGACGCTCCAGGCGCGCCTGGTCTATCCCGAGGCCGACGACAACGCCCAGTTCGGCGGCGAGGGCCAGGGCGTCCACCGCATCGTGCAATACCCCTGGCAAGAGGGACATTGGTACCGCATGCTACTGCAGTGCGGCACCTCGGAGACTGGAACGACGCTGGTAGACCAGCAGATCTGCGACCTGGCCAGCGGGGAGTGGACGCGCCTGTGCTGCTACGACACGGGCATCGAGGGGGCCGCGCTCGTGGCACCGGGGTTCTTCTTCCTCGAGAACTACGACCCCGCAACCTGCGGCGAGGTTCGCTCCATGGAGGTGGCCAACATCAGCGTGACCCCGGCCGACGGGTCGGGCGCACGCGCCGTGACGTCGGCCTACCTCGCCCCCAACGGCGGCGAGCCCACCTACAGCGGCAGCTACGCGTACGGCGCACAGGCCAACCGCTTCTGGGCCATCACGAGCGGCGTGGGCGGCGACTGGTACGCCGACGGCCGCGGCCAAGCCGGCGAGTGGCACTCGGTGGGGTAAGCGGGCAGCGGGCGGGCGGGGCCAATACAAAAGACAGGCACACGCAGGAGGAAGGTTTTCGTTGCACCGCTGCAACGAAAACGCGACGGAAAGTTTTCTCGTTGCAGGCTCGCCACGACTATCCCCGTCGCGACAAAACCAGAAAATTGGCCAGATAAGCGCACGCCATGTATGCCAAAACGGCACAGGCGCTTCCCTATGGCTCAGTACCAGCTCTTCTCCCTGCTGATGAGACCTTGTCCCCATTATCACAAAGACTGAGAGATTGCCGCAGCAAAAGTTCTCGTCGGTGTGTCCGATTTTGGCATCCTGCATCGTGTTATAGATAACCGGGAGAGCATTCCCGAGCGGGGACCATCCGCACGCAAGCATCGAAAGGGGGCCGCATGCCAGGCAGGGAATCGCCGCCATGCACGGCGCGCCAAACGGTCGAGCGCCTGGTCGGCGCCTATGCCGACCTCGTGCTGCGCCTAAGCTACGCGCGCTTGGGGTCTGTCCACGACGCCCAAGACGTCTGCCAGACGGTCTTCCTCAAGCTCCTGCAGCTGAAAGACACGGGCAAGGCCAACTTTGCAGACGCCGAGCATGAGAAGGCCTGGGTCATCCGCGTGACCATCAACGCCTGCACAGACCTGTTGCGCAGCGGGTGGCGCACCAAGGTCGTGCCGCTCGAAAGCGCGCAACGACCCGGCGGTGAGACCGGCCGCTGCGCAGGGCAGCCTTATGGCAACGACGATGCCGAAGCGCCCGACAACCCCGCCCCCGCAGACGAGCAGACGCAGCCCGGCGGCGACCCCGCCCAGGGCTCGCGCGTCCTTGAGGCCGTCAACGAGCTGCCTGCGGCCCTGCGCACATCCATCTACCTGCGCTATTACGAGGGCTACAGCACCGACGAGATCGCACAGCTCACCGGCGACACCCCCGACACCGTGCGCAAGCACCTCAGCCGGGGCCGCGCCAAACTCCGTGACGCGCTGGAAGGAGAGGGCCTATGACCGCGCAGACGCACGACCAGAATCAGACGGATTGCATGCGCAAGGCGCATACGAGCCCCTACGCCCAGAGCATGGACGCCATCCGGCTCACCCCCAGGCAGAAGGCCGAGCTTGTAGACGCGGTTCTCGCCCAATACGCAGCCAGCGCCGTCGCATGGGAGACGGGCGAGCCGAGGGCAGACGAGCTAGAGACGGTCGCGTCGGCGTCGGCGACGACGGCAGCGCCGAGGACGGCCGTATCGGCCCCGGCGTCGGCGGCTGCCCCGGCACAGCTGACAACGGCAGCGCTGGGGACGGCCAAATCGGCCCCGACGTCGACGGCTGCGACGGCAGCGCTGGGGACGATCGTCTCGGCACCTGCGTCAACAGCAGCCCCGGCGCAACCGGCGGTGGGAGCGCCGGGGACGGCCGCGTCGGTACCTGCGTCGGCTGCCTCGGCGCAACCGGCGGCGGCGGCACTGGGGACGGCCGGGCCCGCCCACGCTTTCTCGCCGCAGGCCGCATCCATGCCGGCCGAGCCCTCCCCCACGCCCGCGACGCCCACGCCGCGCGTCGAACAGGCCCACGGCGCGCTTGCGAATGGCTGTCCAGCCGAGCCCGCCCCCTCCCCCGCGCTTCCGCAGGCTCCCTCGCCCCGCCCGTCGCGTATATCGCGACGCTCGTTCGTCGCACTCCTGTCGGCCGCAGCCGTGGGCGTGGGGGCGGCCGGCGCGGCGTTCGCCCTGAACCAGGCTCATGTCAGCGTGTCCGACATCCTGAAAACGTTCTTCGGCGGCGAGTCAGGCTCGGGTGCCACGGACGATTCGAACAACGCCGGCGGCGAGACTGTCAGCACCAGCGAGCCAGCTATCGGCTCGCCCATCGGCGCCAGCGCCACCTGCGACGGCGTGACCGTCACCGTCGACTCCGCGGTGGGCGACGCCACCAACGCGGCGGTCGTCCTCACCATCGAGCGCGAGGACGATTCCGACCTTGGGGCCACGCGCGACCCCGACACGGGCATGCCCATGGTGGAGTTCGGCATGGATAGCAGCGACTACCAGGCAGCCATCACGATAGACGGCATCACGAAATGCTCCACCGGCAGGTTCACCTACGACGCCGACCCCTCCGACAACGCCGTCCAGGTCATGCTCAACATCAGCGTGAACGCGCCTCTCTCGCTGATCGGGCGTACCGCCCACCTGCACATCGCCGACCTGCGTGACAGCGGCTCGGGGGCCGGGGGCATAGAGGAGTGGCCCGTCATCGCCCAGGGCCCTTGGGACATCGACTTCACCCTGGACTACGAGGACTCCACGTGCCTCTACACCTGCGACGGGGGCGTCGTGAGCTACGAGAGCATCGACGCGACCCTGGCCTCGGCGCGCGTGTCCAAGGTGTGCGCCACACTTGAGTTCGCCATAGTGATCCACGCGGACCTGGCCGAGTCGCTAGACGAGCAGATGGGCTGGGAGAGCGAGTTCGTAAACCTGCCCTTCTCCCTTGCCATGGACGACGGGCAGGAGTTCTCGAGCGGCTACGACGAGACGTCGACGGGTCCTAGTCTGGGTGCGCATTCCCAGATAACGGTCGACTACTCCCGCGGCCTCGACCCCGACGACCCCAGCGGCGACTTCAACGGCATCGTGACGCGGCAGCTGTTCTTCAAGCGTGTCATCGACCCCAGCCGCGTGAGCGCCGTCGTCCTCAACGGCACGTGCATCGAGCTTGAGCGAGAGCCCGCCGACGAGTAGCACGCCCAGAGCGCCGGCACGACCAGCACGGCGGCGGCCCGGCCGGACACATCGTCCAGTCGAGCCGCCTACCAGGGAAAGTATGCCATGCGCGATGAAGAGCACGACCAGCTCGCCCAGCATTGCAAGCCGCGCAGGAGGTTGCGGACCTGCGCCTACAGCTCGACGCCATTCTCGGAGAGCTTCCATATGCGCCTGTTGAGCTCGCTTCGGCGCGCCTGCCAGTCGTACCGGGCCTCGCCGGCGCGGTTCTTCACCCCAAGGTACGACCCTATCCTGCGAAACACGTCGTCGGCCATGACGATGGAGTCGAACTGCTTGGTGGAAAACGGAACGACCCTCCATCCCATCTGCTCAAGCACGGCACGTTTGTCGTTGTCGCGTGCCCGGCGCCGAGGGTCGAGGTGGAAGGAATCGCTGTCGTACTCCATGGCGAGCTGGGCGTCCGGCCAAGCCATGTCGAGCGTCATCCGATGCCACCCGTGCACCGAGGCAAGGCGTTTGTCCACGTCGACGGGGTAGTTCAGCACCGCCTTCGGGATGCCCCTTCCGCCTTGGGAGCGGGGCAGGGAGATGCGCAGCGCACAGGCGATCTCCCGCCGAGACGCCGCATGCTCCACGGCGTCTCGCAAGCTCGACAGGGCCTTCTTCGCCCCGTAGGTCCCCATTGCGCAGGCCGTCTGCAAATAGGAGCCCAGCTTCTGCACGGTCGTGAGGGGCTGGGCAGGCAAGAGGCCGCCGACACCGCTGGGATGGACGGAAAACAACGAGCACAGCTCGCTGGCAAGCCACGTAAGCTCAAGGGGGTCGAGCTTGCCCGCAGCCTGCAGGTACAGGTGCTCCGGCGAGCTCACCAGCAGCCCGTTCTCAATCCTGACGAGCGACTCCGGCGGCAAAGGCAGGCCGACCCGATGGACGACGCGCGTCTCCAGCTGGCGAAAGGTCCCTCCCCTTGCTGCAAGCACGTGCAAGGGCGCGGTCAGCCCGCAGACAGGGTGGCTCCCATCAGGCAGCGTGACCCCCTCGAACCGCGCAAACCCGCGCTGGATCATCGAGAGGCTCGCCGGAGACGCCATCGCGGTATCGAGCACGACGACCCGCGAGCGCGCGATGGACAGGGGTTTGCTGCGCGCGACGGGATCCGCGCGCATGGCCGGATCGTCAACGACCCGCGCGACGTGCCAGTATTCCCATGCCGATTTGAGACAAATGACCGTATCCATGCGCGCAGCCTACCACGATGCGCGACGCGCTCCAAGATGCATGAGACATTGCGGCAGATTGGCCCGATGTTGCCGCAGAAAGGGGGTTCTCCTACCATGGTTTCTTCGCCGTACCTCGCTGTCAGCGCGTTTTCTGGCGGAACTGGGGGCGAAATCGTGCCAAGGACGCCCCAAAAACGGCATTTTCCCAATCACAGCCGCCAACCAAGGCTGGCCTATGGTAGGAGAACCCCGATTCCGCGGCAGTTTCTCCCCAAAACCGCGCACGGCCTCATCCGAGAAGGCCGAAAGGGGCGACCAAGGCACGCGGGCGCAACAGGCATCCGTGCGAGATGACGGTCGTGCGGTCGTGCGGACGCGCGGACGCGCCCAGATGCGAGGCGGCTGGCCGCCCGCGCCAGCGCCGGGACGACCAGAACCCTCGCCGACCGGCTGCTCCCCCGCCGCGTCGCAGATCCTCGGGCGTCCACGTGCGCGACCTGCGGCAGACCCACCGCCGGCGCCCAAGGGAGAATGCGTGTCGCGGGCCCACCGTGCGCGGGAATGTCAACCGCCCGCCGGCCTCATGCCTTCGCGAGGACAGATCGTCCGTCGTCGGCCTGCAGCTGCGCGGCGACCTCGGCGAGCAGGTCGCGGCTCTGCTCGGCCGCGCCCATCGCCACGAGCAGCATGCCGGTGTAGAACGTCGTCTTGGCGTACTCGCGCGCGGTCTCGTAGAGGTCGCCCACCCAGTTGAGCAGGTGCGCGTCGATAAACTCCAGCTGGCGGTCCACATTTGCAGCCAGTACCTCGAAGTCGCCCGCCTCAAGGGCCTCGGCGGCCTTGCCGCTCATGTGCGAGACGTACTCCAGCTCGAAGGACAGATGGTCCTCCGGCTCATGCAGGTCGGGGTTCACCTTGAAGCCGTCGGCCAGGAAACGTCGCACCACGTCGTCGCGCGAGGCCTGCATCATGAGGTGCTCCTCGCTGGTGAAGACCGACTCGTAGGGCACGGCGGTCAGCTTGCCGCTGCCGAAGACGCCCGCCGCCAGAAACACCCGGGCGTACTCCACGGCAAGCTGCGTGCGGATGTCGCTCGAGGCGAAGTTGAAGAAGCGCCTGGCCAGCGCGTATCCGCGGTCGAGCGTGGCGTTGCCCGTCTCGCGCGGCCAATCCTGGGCCTTCAGCGCCGCGATGGCCTCCTCGTTGAGCTCGCGGAACAGCATCTGCGACAAAAACCGATACGTCTGCTCGCTAGCCTGCAGATACTCAGCGAATTCCTGCCTGGTCAACATAACGCCCTCTCCTCATCCCCATGGTGCCATCGGTGTCTTTCAAATCCGTCTGCGCAAGGGTTTTCGCTGTAGGCCCGCCAACCTCCCACAGCCCAAGCCCTCGCGCAGCCACTCCCCCGTCCCCAGGCGGATCACGGCGCGGCAGCCGCAAGTCGCCATCCAACGCCGCAGGTGCCCCGCCTTGATCCTGTCCTTCGTCCCCGGGCGGGTCACAGTGCGGCAGTCGCAAGGCGGATGGCGGCGCAGCGTACTGGTGGTACGTAAGCCGCCATCTAACGCCGCGAATGCCGTGCCGTGATCCCGCCCCTCGCCCTCAGGCGGGTTACGGTGGGGCAAATGCAAGGCGGATGAGGGCGCAGCGTACTGGTGGTACGTAAGCCTTCATCCAACGCCGCAGGTGCCCCGCCGTGATCCCGCCCCAGCACGGAAGCCTAGAAGTCCAGCGACCCCTCAGTCGTCACATACTTGTCTTCCTTGTTGAGCGTCACCTCAAAGTCCTCGTAGCGCCACTCGCCGAACCTGGGCGAGAGGATGTAGCAGGTGAGCGGGCCGTTGCCGTTGTCGGGCAGCTGGTGCACCGCGTCGGGGTCGGCCGCCGCCAGGGCCTTGCTCGCGTCGGACTCGGGGTCGTCGAGGTCGCCGAAGAAGCGGGCCTTGCCGGGGCAGTTCTTCACGCACGCGGGCTTCTCGCCCTGCGCGCGCAGGTCCTTGCACAGCGTGCACTTCTGCACCACGCCCAGCTCGTCGTTGAAGTCGCGCACGTCGTAGGGGCAGGCGTCCATGCACAGCTTGCAGCCGATGCAGGCTTCCTCGTTGACGAGCACCACGCCGTCGCCCTCGTCGCGGTACGACGCGCCGGTGGGGCAGATGCTCACGCAAGGGGCGTCCTCGCACTGCTGGCACTGCTTGGAGAGCCACCAGGTCTTCACGTTGGGGAACTCGCCGAAAGGCTCCACCTGGTACAGCTTGTTCCAGTGATGGCCCAGGGCCACGCCGTTCTCCATCTTGCACGCGAGCTCGCACGAATAGCAGCCGATGCAACGGTCAAGGTTGATGACCAGACAGTTACGCGCCATAGACGGCATTACCTCCTCCGGTGTTCTCCGAGGGCTCAGGCAGCCACGGAGTGAAGTCTGTCGGGTCGAGCCAGACGCCCTCGGGCGCCGAGTCGGCCTTGGTGATGTTGATCTGGATGCCGCGCAGGACGTAGGTGCCGTACACGTCGTTGAACGGGCACTCGTCGTTGTTCTGCGTCAGCACGTTGATGTTCATGGCCTGCCAGGCGCGGTTGGGATCGTCGGAGTCGAGCAGCTCCGGGAACCAGTAACGCTCCTGGTAGATGACCTTGGGCGCAACGGACTTCGTGACGCGGCACAGGCCCTGCGTGCGGCCGCGCTTGCTGGCGAGCCACAGCCAGTCGCCGTCCTGCACGCCGATCTCGGCCGCCGTCTCGGGATTGATCCAAGTCTCGGGAACGGGGCACAGCTCGCGCGTCCAGGGCGTGTTGCGCACGGTGCCGTGGTGGAACATCGGCAGGCGCCCCTGGGTGAGGGTGTAGGGATAGGCCGCGTCGTAGCCCGGGTCGCCCTCGATGGGAGACTCGTAGGGCTCCAGGTAGTAGGGCAGCGGGTTGTAGTTGTTGGAGAGCGGGAACACGTCGGTCGCCGGCTCCATGGTGCCCGTGCCGTCGATGGAGCCGGTGAGGCCGAGCAGGATGTTGCCGTCGAAGTAGGGCTCGCAGCGCTTCGAGGTGGTGTTGAAGCCCGTGGGCAGCCCCGTCTCGTCGTCGAGGAACAGGTGCGAGTTGTACGACTTCTCGGCGTACTCCTCGATGGACTGGTACTCGCTGGGCGCCTGGGCCTCGAAGGTCTTCCAATCCCAGTCGTCGTGGCCGTAGTAGAAGCTGCCCACGAAGTAGCCCACGTAGTCCATGTACTCCTCGTAGGTCTTCCAGTAGGTGCCGTAGAACTTGCCCGCGACCTCGGGGTCGAACGAGTCGATGGCGCGCTGGTGGCCGCGCTTGGCGAGGCCCGCGGCCAGCCACGACCAGTGCATGCACTCGTCGACGGCCTCGTAGAGCTGCGTGCAGGCGCGGCGGATGCCGTAGGTGTTCAGGCGGTCCTGGGCGTAGTTGGTCTCGAGCCACTCGGCCGTGGGGAGCACGTAGTCGGCCAGGCACACGCTCGTCGTGGTCCAGTGCATGTACATGTGCACGTTGAGCTCGGTGGTCATCATGGCGTTGTAGAAGCGCGTGGCGTTGCCGATCATCGCGAGCTTGTTGCCGCTGCGCTCGATCCAGATGCGCGGGCGGTAGGGCTCGCCAGTCTCGATGGCCTTGAGCACCGTGGGGATGTGGGAGGCGAGCCAGTGGCCCAGGCCCTTGTGCTCCACGTAGCCAAGGCGGGCGTTGGCCTCCTCCTCGGGCATGCGCAGCGGGTGGTCGGGGTGGTGCAGGCCGAACGGCTGCACCACGTAGTTGCACGGCTCGACGTAGCACGGGCGGTTCTGCACGATGGAGCCGGGCTGGCGGATGCAGCCCATGAGGATGTCGAGGATGGCGTCGCCCTGGGCGGCCTGCGCGGAGTTGATGGTCTGGTCGGTGGCCACGCCCAGCGACACGCCGGCGTTGGGGCACCCCTCGACGTAGAGCTTGATGGCCTCCTCGATCTTGTCGGCCTCGAGCCAGCACACCTCGGCGGCCTTCTCGAGCGTCCACTCGCTCACGTGCTCCTTCATGATCTGGAAGGCGGTGCGGGCCGTCTCGCCGTTGGGCAGCTCAAAGGAGCCGAACATCTCGGGGTCGATGGAGCCGTCGGAGGGGAACGGGTAGGGCATGGCCACGGCGGAGTCGGTGTTCTTGTCCCACACGACGTACTCGTCGTCGGCGCCCAGGCCCAGCTCGGAGGCGCGATAGGTGAGGCGGGTGTCCTCATGCACGAGGAAGGGCAGGTTGGTCCACTCGCGGCAGAAGTCGTGGTCCCACAGCTCGTTTTCGATGATGTAGTTGATCCAGGCGAGCATGAGCGCCACGTCGGTGCCGGGGCGGATGGGCAGCCACACGTCGGCGCGCGCGGCGTCGGGGGTGAGGCGCGGGTCGATGACGACCGTCTTCATGCCGGCGTTGCGCAGGTCGGTGACCACGCGGCCCGTGGAGCCGATGCCGTGGTAGGAGGGCCCCACGCCCCACATGACGTAGGTCTTGGTGGGGGTGCACTTGTCGTCGGGCAGGATGCCGGGCAGGTACACCTCGGTGACGGGGCCGTCGGCAAGCGAGGTGTCGGCGGTGCCGTTCAGGCAGAACTCCATGTGGTTGCGCGGCAGGTAGCACTGGGCGCAGCCCGGCTCGAAGAAGTTGCCGCCGCCCCACACCGACAGGAAGCGCGCCGGCGAGAAGAACTGCGGGTTGCCGCCGCCGCCCGTGGAGCACACGAGGGACTTGGGGCCCTCCTTCTGGTAGTACTCCCACATGACGTCGCAGATCTCGTCGATGGCCTGCTCCCAGGAGATGCGCTCCCACTGGTTGGAGCCGCGCTCGCCCACGCGCTTCATGGGGTACTTGATGCGGTTGGGGTTGTAGAGCGCCTGGATGCCCGCGAGGCCCTTGGCGCACACGCCGCCCTTGTTCATGGGGTCGTCGGGGTCGCCCTCGAGCTTGATGACCTTGCCGTCCTTGACGTGGGCGATCATGCCGCAGTTGTTGAGGCATGCGCGGCACATCGTGCGCAGCTTCTTGACCTCGCCCTCCTCGGCCTTCGCCGGCGTTGCGGCAAGAAGGTTGGGGGCGGCCTGCGTCGCCATGGCGGCCGCCGCGACCCCAAAGGCGGCAAGGCCGACGAAGCCGCGCCTGGTGATTGACGTTGCCAAAATATCCTCCCTCTCTCGTGATGTCTCGTGCGTATAGAACCCGCCGGTAGCGGGGTGGTGCGCTGACAGAAATGGATGATTGCGGGCACACGATACGAAAACCCGCAGCTGAACGCGGTTGTCGTAGTGCGTCAGCTGCAAGGCGGATTGGAGCGAAGCGTACTGAAGTACGTGAGCTCCAATCCAACGCCGCAGATGATGTGCTACGGCAAGCGCGAGCTACAGGAGCCGGCGGCCTGCCTGGGTAATCCTCCAAGCCCCCTCGCGCCATTCGATGCCGCCGGCGCTTTCGAGCGCGTCGAGAAAGTACTGGGGGTAGACGGTCGTGTGGCCCTGCTCGTCGTGCTGAAGCTGGGGAAGCGCGGCCATCTGGGCCTCGAGGTCGGCGCGCGTGGCTCCGTCCTCGGCGCTGCAGGCCCACAGCACCGCGCTGAAGACCTCCTCGTAGCCGGGGCGGTCCTCGTAGAGCGTGCGCATCGTGGCGTCGGGGGCGTAGCGGTCGCGCAGGCCCTCGCCTTTCTCGGTGAGCGTGAGGCGCACCTCCACTTGGGCGTCGTCGGGCAGGCTCTCGTCGGTCTGGGCGTCCTCCAGCGTGCCGGCGTAGGGCGCGCCGTCGATAAGGACCTGCTCGTCCAGGCAGCGGCGGCGCACGAGGATGTCGATGACGGCAGCCGGGCTGCGACCGAAGGCGGCGTGCCAGCGCTCCTGCGCGGCCTGCTCAAGCGCCTGGCGGGCCTGGGCGTCGCCGGCCTGCTCGAAGAGGCCCAGCACCACCATGGCGGGCTTCTTGAGATGCGGGTTGTCCTTGATGAGGTCGTGCTCTTCGATCGCCATCGTGCGTGTGCCTCCCTGACCTTGCGACCTGCGCCTTGCCCTGGGCGCCCGCCGTGCCGTGCGGCCCGTCCGCATCCGCATGGCTGCGTGGGCCCGCACCACTTCTCGGCGCCAGGCAGCACACTACAGGCCCACCCAGGGGTGAGCGCATGGTCTGTCAGGTGGCGGTTTTCGCTCATCAGTGATGACGCGTAAGGCCATCACCCTTGGGAAAAGTGACTAGTCAATTGTCGTTTTGGCTGGTAGACGCATACAAATAAGGCCCCGGCACGCAATGTCGCCAGGGCCATCAAAACGTATGGCAATTTCCTCGGCAGAGCCGCTCGGCGCCCCCTAGCCCTGTGCCAACTTGGCGAGCAGCTCCTTGCGGGAGTGCACGTCGAGCTTGGTGTAGATGGAGCGCACGTGGCTGCGCACGGTGTTCTTGGAGATGAGCAGGTCCTCGGCTATCCAGTTGGCCGAGCGCCCCTGGGCGAACAGCGCGATGATCTGCGCCTCGCGCGCGGAGATGCCCAGCTCGGCGGGGATGGCCGCTATGCGCGCCTCCAAGGCGGCCGGGTCGAGCGCGAGCGCCTCGGGGTCGAGCGGGGCGCCGGGCGCGCACGTGCCGGAACCGCCGGCCACATCGGCCTCGGTGCGAGGGCCCTCGTTGGCAGCGACGCCCGAAGCGCCCTGCCCTTGAGCGCCGCGCGCCTCAAGCCCGTCGCGCTTCCAGGTGAAGATGAACTTGATGTCGGCGTCGGTGAAGACGAACGCGAAGAGCGCGGCGATGGCCAGCATGAGGGCGGCCGTGACCACGAGCCTGGCCGAGGGACCCTCGAGCAGGCCGGCGCAGGAGATGCCGAGCCACCACGAGGCGGCCGAGGAGCCCAGGTAGACCGCCTGACCGATGCCGAACGCGCGCACGGGCGAGAACCCGAAGCGAAACACCGTGTAGGCCATGAGGCAGGTGAACATCATCCAGAGGAGCTCTTTGCCTATGCCGAGATAGACGAGGTTCACGCCGAAGACCGAGGAGAACACGACCACCACGCCCAGCACGACGAGCGACGCGTAGACGCGGCGCACCGAGCGGACGATGTCGCCCGAGTTCACCATGAGGCAGATGACGAGCGAAAGCACGCACACAGCGAAGGCCGTGACCGCGCCTGCCTGCGCATAGCCGCCCTCATCCATGGACGCGGAGGCGATGCCGCGCGCAAAGCCCGCCGTGACGGAAACGACGGCGGCCGCAAGAACCAGGCGCGTGTAGGAACGCATCCCAGGGACGCGGCGGGCATGCCCGCGCCTCCCGAGATGCTCGCGGGCCACGAGGAGCTCGTCGGCCGGGAAGGGGTCGTCGCCGGGCATCACGAAGAGCAGGGCGCTGACCAGGGGCATCGCCGCAATGAAGGCCGGTTGCCAGGCGTCCGGGATGCCCACGCCCATGAAGTAGAGAAACGCCGCGAACACCAGCGAGATGAAGCCGGCCGTGAGCACGTCGCGCGCGCCGAGCGTGCCGTACGCCTCACCCGTCTTGAGCGCCAGGACCGAGGTGCCCACGCCCGTGAGGACCGCCCCGACCGCGAAGGCCGGGAAAGGCTGCAGCCACGGGGCGACGGCGATGAGCGCGCTGCCGAGAAGCCCCAGGCAGCTCACGCCGACGACGAGGGGCCTGCGCCCGAGCAAGGGCGTTGCCTTGCGCCACAGGGCCGCGGCCGCCAGGAGCACGCACATGATGGCGGGCGTGGAGAAGAGGTACATCGAGCCAACCTGCCGCGCGAGCGAGACGTCGCCGGCCGGCCAGTACGCATAGAGCCCCGTGCTCGTGTAGCACAGCCAGATCCACGCCCACCAGGCCCCAAGCCCCAGGTAGCGCAGGTAAGGCCACTGCTCGGCAAGGCGATAGATGCCCTCGGTATATTTAGAAGCCCTATGACGGCCCATTTCGACGTCCCCCTTTGAAGCTTGCCTGCGGCGGCCCGCGGCGGGTGCGGGGCGCATCGAACAAGTTGGGCGCCTATGCTAGCACGAGACGCGCAAGCGCGGCCCGCACCCTCCCGCACAAGGCGGCCGATCGCCTGCGCCCTCCCACGCCCTCCCACGTCCTCCCCAAACGAGAAAAGGCCCCGTGACGGGGCCTTTTCCTACACGCTTGTCTATACGGGCTTGCCAGCGTCGAGGGACGCGCCGGTCCCTCCCCTGCGAGTCGCCTCTAGAGGTCGCGGCGGCGCAGCACGGTGAGGGCGCAGGCGAAGGCCACGACGATGCACACGGCCGTGGGGGCGAGCACGTGGGCCCACTGCATGCCGTCGAGCGTGAGCACGTCGTTGACCACGTGGCTCATCGTGGTGATGGCCTCGCAGGGCAGCCAGGAGACGACGGTGCTCCAGGCCTCGTTCACCTGAGGCAGGTTGGCCGTGAAGAGCGACACGATCGAGGAGATGAAGCCGCTGGGCAGGGCCAGACCGATGAGCATGCCGAAGACGTTGCTGCGCAGCAGCCACAGCACGGTGAGCGTGAGGCACGCGTTGCCCCAGCACACCACCGTGGCCAGCACGAGCCACAGGACGAGCGACGCGATGTCGCCCATGCCCGCAAGCCCCACGAAGATGGCGGCGGCGGCCGTGCCCACCACGCTGCCGGCGATCACGAAGATGAAGCTCACCACGAGGGCGAGCAGGAGCTTCTCGGCGAAGTAGGCCTTCTTGCCCACGCAGCCCACGATGGTGCGGTTGAAGCCGCCGCGCATGTCGTTCCAGCACACGCTCGTCGCGCACCAACTGGCGAAGATGGAGACGAGGCCCATCACCAGAAGCGCGCCGGACACGAACGCCAGCGGCGAGGTGAAGAGCGCCGAGGTGTCGGTGTAGAGCTCGGGGTTGTCCAGGCTGTTGAGGTAGTTGGACAGCATCGGCAGGCCGATGGAGATGGCCAGCACCAGCACGAGGTAGGCGATGAGGTAGCCGAAGAAGTTGCCCTTGCGGGTGAAGAGGCGGCAGACGTCAGCCTTCAGAAGCGACAGCATGATTAACGGCTCCCTTCGGTAGCGCCGGCTGCGACAGACGCGGCGGAGGCGTCCTCGGCCATGAGGCCGAGGAAGAACTCCTCGACGTCCTGGCCCGTGCGCGCCAGCTCGACGACGCGCAGGTTTGCGTTGAACAGGGCAAGCGACACGTCCTCCACGTCCTCGCCGGTGCCGCGCACCAGAAGGGCGCCGTCCTTGGCCTTGGAGACCTCGGCGCCGGGAATGGCCGCCAGCGCCTGCTCGGCGCGGGCCATGTCGTCGCAGCGCACACGGACGGCCTTGGTGGACATCTGGGCCATGCGGGAGCTCTCGAACTCCATGACCATCTTGCCGGCGTTGATCACGCCGAAGCGCGTGGCGAAGCGGTTGAGCT
>CAVJGP010000066.1:0-5196 GCA_963648855.1 Alistipes onderdonkii
AAATCCGCCGCCGACGTCCTGGCCTGCCAGATGGACCACGCCCAGGTCTCGGCGTTTTGCGACAAGATAAGGGGGCTCGAGAGGCAGCTGCGCTGACGGGGTTGTGGTGCGAGCGATGGCGTCGGCGTTGCGCGAGAGGGGAAACGCGAGCTGCTGTAACGTGCAATCGCACGCGAGGACGGGCGCGCTGCAGGATATGGGATGTCCTGCAGCCCGCCCGCCTGATGCAAGGGAGGCTATCTATGCAAATCGACGTTGACGCCCTGCGGGAGTATCTGCTCGACTACTGCGGCACGGCTATGTTCTCTGGGTTCCCGGCCGCCATGCTCGACGTGGCTGACATTCAGGGCATGAGCGGCTATGAGCTCTGCAAGAAAGCCGAGGACCTGGGCATTGACCTACGCAGGTTCGAGGCGTAGACGGCAAGGCACCCTGCGCTGTGGCCGAGATGCCCGCACATGGTGTGCATGGTGAGCCGCGGTAGGCGCGCTTGAGCCGCTGCAAACTTGAGGCCCGGCGGGTATGATGGCGGGGGAAGCTTGGGGAAATGAGGCTGCGGGGGATACTCGCAGGGGAGGAGCTGCCATGACGTGCGAAAACACTGTGCCTGTGCTGTCCGGAGCGGGGGTCACGTGCCTATGCGACCCCGAGAAGGTCGTGCGCACCGACTTCTCCCTGGCCTCGCGCGACGGTGTCTCCACGCTGACGGGCTATCTTTGGCGGGCTCCCGGCGAGCAGCCGGTGCGCGCGGTGGTGCAGCTTGTGCATGGCATGGCCGAGCACATCCTGCGCTACGAGCCGTTTGCGCGCTACCTGGCGTGCCGGGGCTACCTCGTGGTGGGGCACGACCACATCGGTCACGGCAGCACCGCCCAGAGCCCGTCGAGCTGGGGCGTCATGGAGCCCGGGGCCGGGGCCGACCACCTGATAGGCGACGTGCACCGCGTGCGCAACTTCGTCGCGGCCCAGTTTCCCGGCGTGCCGTACTTCATCTTCGGCCACTCGATGGGCTCGTTCATCTTGCGCAACTACCTCTGTGCGTACGGAAAAGGCCTGGCAGGCGCCGTGGTATGCGCCACGGGATGGCAGCCGCGCTCGGCCACTGCGGCCGGCAAGCTCGTGTGCGACATCGTCGGCAAGACGCGCGGCTGGCAGCACCGCTCCGCCTTCGTGCACAACCTGGCCGACGGCGCCTACGAGCGGGCGTTCGGCCCCGAGGAGGGCGGCAAGCTCGGCTGGCTCTCGCGCGACCCCGACCAGCGCGCGGCGTTCGCCAAAGACCCGGCGTGCGGCTTCACGTTCTCGGTGGCGGCGTACCACGAGCTGTTCGAGCTTGTCGCACGCTGCCAGAGGCGCGACCGCGTGTCGTACATGCGCTCGGAGGTGCCCGTGCTGCTCATCGCCGGCTCGGCCGACCCGGTGGGTTCCAACGGCGCGGCCATCCCCAAGGTCGCCGCGCTCATGCGCCGCTGCGGCGTGCGCGACGTGCGCGAGAAGATCTACCCCGACGCCCGCCACGAGCTGCTCAACGAGCTCAACCGCGACGAGATGTTTGCGGACGTGCTGGGGTGGTTCGAGGCCTGCCTGGCGCGGTAAGGCCGGATAGGGGATGGACAAGAGGGGGCCGGACGGTTTCGAAATCCGTCCGGCCCCCTGTTCGTTTCGGTGTGCCGTCGCTAAAGGAGCTCGCTTAGGGCCTGCTCAGCGGTGGCGCGGGGGCGTTTCCGTTTGCTTGCTTGCACGCCTGCCGCGTGCGGGCTTCGCCTTCTTGCCTGTCAGCCTATCTCGCTTGCAGGCTCGCCCTCGTTACTCGCCGGCGATGAACTTCACGGCCTGGCGCGCCTCGGTCATCGTGCGGCCGCAGGCAAGGCCCGGGTAGAGCTCGGGGTACACGCCGGAGAAGAAGCTGCCGGAGCAGTCGCCGGCGGCGTAGAGGCCCTCGATCACCTTGTTCTGGGTGTCCTTCACCTGCATGTGCTCGTTGATCTTGAGGCCGTCGCCGGTGGCGAGCAACGCGCCGCCGAACACCACGCCGTAGTAGGGCGGGTTGTCCAGCGTGGAGAGGCGGTCGGCGTCCTTGCCGAAGTCCTCGTCCTTGCCCGCGGCGGCCAGCTCGTTGTGGCGCTCGACGGTGGCCAGGAACGTGTCCACCGGCAGGTTCAGGCCCTCGGCCAGCTCCTCCAGGGTGTCGGCCTTCACGAGCGTGCCCTCCTCGGCCATCTGGTCGAAGGTGCCGCCCGCGCTCATGAACTCCTCGCGACGGGCGATGGTCTGGCTGGCGCAGCCCAGCTCGTTGAAGCGCACGACGTCGTCGCAGAAGTCGGCGTCCCACACGGTGCACCAGGTGCCGTTGGTCTGCTGGCTGGCGCTGTAGATGGTCCACTCGTAGGGGCCGGACTCGTTCATGAAGCGCTCGCCCTCGGCGTTGACGCGCAGGAAGGGCTGCGAGCCGGGGTTGAACTGGCCGGTGTGCGGGAACTTCCAGCCGCCGGTCTCCTCGTCGCGCACGAAGCCGCAGGGGGTGCCGGGCTCGGTCACGCCGCGGTCCCAGATCATGCCCATGGGCTCCACGTCGCGCTCGGCGCCCACCCACATGGCGGCCTTGATGCCCATGCCGGTGTCCATGCCCCAGCCGCACTGGGAGGTGGTGCAGCGCACGAGCATGGGGTTCAGGGCCTCGAGCATCTCGTAGTTGCCCGCGTAGCCGCCGGTCGAAAGCAGGACGTTCTTGGCGTTGATCTGCACGTAGCCGTCCTTGGTGGAGAAGACGGCGCCCGTCACGGGGCCGTCGCCCTCGCGCACCAGCTTGGCCAGGTCGTACTCGTAGTTGATGGTGTGGCCGGCCTTGCCGATGTAGTCCTCGAGCAGCTCGTTGCGTTTCTTGCCCTTGTACTCCTCGGGCTGGTCCTCGCGGGCGTTGAAGTTGTGCTGGGTGGGCGCGCAGTAGTAGCCGCAGCCGCCGGCGCCCTGCTCGTTGCCGGTGTTGGTCTCGAAGTACACGTCGAATCCGTAGCCGTCCATGATGTTGACGAGCCAGTCGCTCATCTCGGCGGAGTTGTCGATCCAGTTCTTGAGGACCTTCTGGTTCACCTTGCCGTTGGCGTAACGCGTGAGGTCGTTGAGCATGAACAGGGGGTCGGCCTCCTTGCCGGCCGCCTTGCACTGCGTGGAGTTGCACACGCCGTACCAGTTGCGCGTGGTGCCCAGAAGCGCGGTCTTCTCACAGATTTCGAAGTCGATGCCCGCGTCGCAGGCCGTGGCGGCGGCCACCATGCCGGCGTTGCCCGCGCCGATGATGAGCAGGTCGGTGCTGCGGGTCTCCACGATGTCGGCGGCGTCAATCTCGGGCGCGGCGCCGAGCCAGTCGATGGCGGCCATGTGCTCGGTGCCCCAGGTGGGCGGCTCGTGGGTCTGCGAGTAGCTCTGCTGCTCCTCGGCGCTCGCGTCGGCGGCGGTGTCGGCGAGCGCGGTGCCGGCCACGCTCATGGCGCCGGCTGCGGCGGCAGCGCTGGCGACGAAGTTGCGGCGGGTCATTTCCATGATGCTTCCCCTTCTTGGTTGTGGGCCGCGTGCACGCTCCCTTTATGCGTGATGCACGCGGTCCTTGGAATTGGATGCACGGCATCTGGGCGCGGCTGCCCGGGACGCCTGCAACGTCGCCATACACTATCCACGGCGGCTCACCCCGTAGTCACCCATGGGGTGGTATATTGTCGTTTTCCCAGTTAGAAGGCGAGATAGGGGAGAGATGGTGGCAATGGGGCCGATGCGTGGGGCGATAGCGCCGGGAGTGGCGCTGGCACTGGCGTCGTACCGGACATGGGTGCTCAACAACGGTCTTTTCCCCGTGACGAGCAAGGTGTTCCCCCTTGCCCGCGAGTTCCAGACGGCCGTGGGCATCCTCGTGGGGCTGGCGGTGCTCCTCGCGGCCCTGCGCCGGCCCAGGCTGCTTAACCCGGCCCCCATGCTGGCGTCCATGGCGGCGTCGCTTGCGGTGGGGTCGGTCTTGCTGCTGGCCTGCCCGGCCTCGCCCGTCGGCGTGACGGCGGGCCTGTGTCTGCTCGCCTTGGGGCGGGCGCCGCTCCTCTATATCACGGGTGTCGCCTACGCTCAGGTCCACGACGTACGCGCCACCTCGGTGAGCGTGGCCTGTGCCCTCTTCCTAAGCGGTGCCGCGCCGCTCGTGCTTCCTGCGCCGGGGTATGCGATGAGCGTGTGTGTCTCCGACGTGGAAGCGTTGCTCGGGATGGCCCTGCTGTGGCGAGGGGTCGCCCCACACTTTGAGGGGGCGGCGCGCGGTGAGGGCGGCGAGGTGCTCGCGCTGGCCAACCCCCAGTCGTTCCTCTCGCCGGGCCACCAGGTCTACGTGCTCATGCTCATCTTCTCGGCGGCCTTCGGCTTTGCGCTGTCGCTGCGCATTGTGGAGAACACCCCGCAGGCGAGCTACCTTCAGGTGGGTGTGCTTGCGGCGGTCATCGCGTGGTTCGCCCTGTCGCCCAAGGGCAAGAGCCACGAGGACGCGCTCTTTGTGGTCGCGGCGCTGCTTGTGGTTTCGGGCTTTCTGGTGGCGCCCGTGGAGGAAGCGGCCTTCCCCTCGGCGGCAAATAGCCTGCTCTATGCGGGCAACAGCTGCTTCAAGATCCTCTCCTGGACGGCCCTGGCCGCCCTGTGCTCGCGCAATATGTCGGGCGCCCTCATCGTGCTTGCCTGCGGCGGTGTCGCCTCTTCGGTGGGCACGTTCGTCGGGGCCGACCTGGGGCATCTGTGCAACGCGCTGCTCGCCGCCCGGCCCGACGTGGCCCTGCTCGTCACGGGAGCGGCGGTGCTCACGCTCTTCGCCTACGTGCTCGTGGGCCTGCGGGGCTTCTCGTTCCAGCAGACCATCGGCGGCATCGTCCCTGCCGAGCCCCTGCCCACCCCGGCGGCACAGCCCGCCCCCTCGCGCGACGAGATGCTCGAGCGCGCGTGCGACGCGTTGGCGAGCGAGCGCGGCCTCACCGAGCGGGAGCGCGAGGTGCTGGGGATGCTCGCACGCGGTCACAACGGCTACCACATCCGCGACGAGCTCACCTTGTCGTACAACACCGTGAAGACCCACGTCAAGCGCATCTACCGCAAGCTCGACGTGCACTCCCAGCAGGAGCTCATCGACCTCGCCGAGAGCCGGCTGTCGTAGGGGAGCGGGGCGGCTCGGGC
>CAVJGP010000066.1:6095-16475 GCA_963648855.1 Alistipes onderdonkii
AGGCGACCTTCTTCTCGCCCAGGTCAAGGGGCTTGTGGCACACGGGGCATACGAGCAGTGACATGGGGCGACCAATCGAGGACGAGGATGGGCGGCAGCTGACGGGCCCCGGGTGGGGCCGTGCGGCGTGAGGTGCAGAAGGACATTGTAGCCGCTGGCATGCCATCGGACACCCTGGAGCCGTCACGCGTCATGGAAAGGCTGATTGTGGCTGATTGCGGTATGGTGGCCTAACGTAGGGAGCCTAAATGGCGGCCCAAATCGCGGGTCTAAAACCCGGGGCCTAAATCAAGGTCCCAAACCAAGGGACCCAATCGCGGGCCTAGAACGCGGGGTCGGAATCGCGGGTCGGAATCGCGTGAAAAAAAATGTATCGAAATACCTTGCATATCCACAGACAAGGTTCTATACTGCGTGGCAACGAAAGCAAAAAAGCTCCGAGGGAGCAGCTTTCGAGACGAAGTGCCCAGTTGCGAAGGCGCGACGAAGGAGGTGGCCCCTATGGCCGGTATTTCCCGTGGTAACGACGAGGGCATTGAGCCCGGCTCTAAGGCCGCCGCCTGTTGGTGGTACTAAGACGCCTGATAGGCGGCGGATTTTCTTCCGGGTTTTCAATTTTCTCGCATCGAGTGCTCCTTCCAGTGAGGAGATGAGTCCAAAGGGCTACTAATTGCGGGGTTCTTTTCCCACACACGGTAGGTTCCTGGCTGGCTTGATTTGTTTCAGGAGATGAGTCCAAAGTTCTGATTCATGGTTCGTGATTGGATAACGTCACTGCTTTTATGCATTGAAGGTGAGTCCAAAGTACTAGGTAGCTGCACCATCGCATGACATGAGGAGGGGCGCACCCCTCCAAGGCAGTTCGAACGAGCGGGGCTGGCGAGATTGATTCGTCGGTCCCGCTTTTTTGCGTGCGACGTTCGGCCCCACGCCGACCCGAGGCGAGTGGGCGCGGGGCGATGCGGGGAGATACTGCCGCGGAATCAGGGTTCGCTTACCACTGAATCTCGCAGATGTATGGCTCCGCTGGGGCCGAGCGGCTTGGAAGGCCAGTTTGGCGCACGTTTTGCCCGGCTTTTTGCCCCCCCGCTGTGTCGTATCCGGGCTGGATTTCGCCCGATAAGAGCAGGACCCTCGATTATCGCTGGTAGGAGAATCCCGATTCCGCGGCGACATCTCGGCAATACGCCGGGCGTGCAAACGGCATGCAAGACGCGGCGCGCAGACTCCCCGCCATAATCGGTCGCACGCGCCAAGTACGTGAGCGTGCGCGACGGCGTCGTGGAGGCCGCCTCGATGTATGAGAACGTGGACATGGTCTTGCGCCTTCGCGAGCAGGAGCTGGCCTTGAGCCCGGCCATCCTGCACTCCAACTTCGACGGCACGCTCGACGCCGGTCCCGCCGAGAAGCTGCGCACATTCCTGTACTCCCTCTAGGCTTGGGTCCGCCCCTGCCAGTCCGCCTCAGGCGGCATGCATGTAACCCACTCCGCTTGGCGCGTCTAGATGCGCATCCCGTGGGGTGGGTTTTGCTGTTTTGTGTCGCGCTAGCTGGCCTTCTATGGGCAAATTCATATCCCTGAAAGTATTTACAAACCTTTTGGCAGCGCACCCCCCTACCTCCTTCGTCCACTGCTATACTGTCTTCACAGTGGGTGAACTATGCGCGTGGTCGGGCGCATTGTGGAAAGGAGTACTTTATGGACGCGACACGGATGGCAAGAACAGGTCTAGAAAGACCAGCGAGAGCGCAGAGGCGCAGTCGTGCGATGGCCGTGCTTTTGGCCGTCGCCTTCAGCATGCTGATGACGCTCGGACTGACCGGAGGCGCTTGGGCCGCAACGGCCGACAAGCAGGCCCAGAACTTCACGGGCAAAGCCTCCTTCACCACGGTCTGGGCCGACAACAACGATGAGGATGCAGCTCGTCCTGCGACTGACGACGAGTCCCTCACCAGCGGCTATACCATTCAGTGGAAGGCTGCGGGCTCCAACGAGTGGGCCACGTTTGACCTCTCTACTGCCGCAAAGGAGTTCGGCCTTACAGACGACCAGGTAAAGGCCATCGCCTCCTCTGAGACCGTGACGGTCTCCGGGCAGAACTATGTCTTCTCCGTCAGCAACCTCCCTACCAGCTACGTTGATGCAAAGACTCATCAAACGGTCAAGCTTGAGTTCAAGGTTGTTCGTGAAGGTGAGGTAGAGGGTTACTCTAAGCTTGCCAAGGGCGCTTACGACGGCGCTTTCGACAGCGCGTACTATGGTTCCAACGAGTCCATCGAGTGCCTCCAGCGCATGGAGGACGTCAAGTACGGCGTCATCGTGCGCGACGGTTCCGGCGTGCTCCAGGAGAGGTACACCCTCGACGAGTGGAACGCGGCTTTTGGCAAGGACCAGACCGAGTCCGTCCATCTCAACAACAGCGTGATCTCCACCGGCGCGGTGGCCGACGAGACCTCGACCATCTCCGTCGACGGCAACATCGTGACGATCTCTACCCCGCGTCCCAAGTATTACCCCGACAACTCGCCGCTCGACTATTCCATGGTCCACGACGCCGACGCGACGCTGCAGATCGCGGACAACGGCACGATCGACTACTATCAGGTGGACTACAGTAACGCCAACGTCCCCAACCACAGCTCCAACATCACCGCCGCCTACAACGGCGGTTACGTCTCTCTGACCCATGCCGGCACCGTCGACTTCCAGGCAACCAAGTACTGGTACGACAACGGCTCCACCGACAGGCCCGAGACCACGTACTCGCTCTATCGCTACACCACCAACGGCGGCTCGGTGGCCACGGCCGCCCAGGTTGCCGACCCCGACGGTAACTTTATCGAGTTCACGTTGACGCCCGAGCAGAATGTTGCCGCCGGCGAGACCGGCATCAGCCTGGGCGAGCAGCTCTCCGTCGACGTCCAGAACAATCTGGCCAAGTACGACCCCGACGGCTATCCCTACGTGTACTTCCTGCGCGAGGAGGCCATCGACGGCTATCAGCGCATCGCCGCGACCCTCACCGAGGACGACAACCACAATGTGACCGTCTCCTACGACAAGGCCAATTACGACTCCTCGAAGCTCGTCGACGGCAAGTGGGTCAACGTCGAGACGGGCGCTGCCGCCTCCGAGAACGACATCATCATCTATAACCATGGCGCCATCAGCAATGTCCGCATCGGCAGCACCAACCCCCAGCTCGCCAAGGCCTGGATTGCCGGCGCCTATCAGGATCAGCTGAGCGACGTCACGGTGTCCATGCAGCTCATGCGCCACGCCAAGTCCGACGGCATGGAGCCCGACCCCCAGACGGGCCTGTACACCGTGGACTCCACCTGGGAGACCGTCGGCGACCCCGTCGAGCTCACCGGTTGGCTCGCGGGCAACATGAAGCAGACGGTTTCCTCCAACGTCTCCCGCTATGACCTCATGGGCCATGAGTTCGTGTACCAGTGGTGCGAGGTGAACGTCTCCGGCCCGAGCGTTCAGAGCTTCACCCCCTACACGAGCGGCACGTATGCCGGCATCACCGGCAGCTCCGTCCTCATCCTCAAGGACGAGCAGGGCAAGGGTCAAACGGTCGTGTTCGAGGGCTCCTACACGGCCAACGTGGCCGAGGACGGCACCGTCACCGACAAGACCATCGTGAACTCCTACGTGTATGACACCACGGCCCGCGTGACCAAGTATTGGACCGTGAACGGCGAGCCCGTCACGGGCGTCGAGAACCCCTACGGCTCCAAGACGTTCGACGTCACCGACGCCTCTGGCAACTCGATCACGGTGACCTTCCCCGATTCGATCGCGTTCAGCCTGTATCAGAACGACAGCCTCTACGCCGATGGCCTCGTCGCCGACGGCGTGGCGGACGAGGATTGGACGAGCGTCGACGTGGACGGCGACGGCGCCGCCGACTTCCTGTATCGCGAGTCCAGCCCCTGGACGCTCGACGTGGACTGCCTCGCCAAGTACGACGAGTCCGGCTCCAAGTACCTGTACTACCTGATGGAGCCTACGGTTGAGGGCTTCGGCAGCCGCTACAACTACGAGGCCACCACGGACACCTACGACTTCACCAAGTCCGACGGCACCGAGAACAACCAGGTCGTCAACCTCTCGACGGTCACCAACACGCCCAACTCGCCCTACCCCGGCGGCGAGGGCACCACGGTGCGCCTCTCCAAGGAGTGGGTCGACGACGGCAACACCACGAGCCGCTACGCCGTGGATGTTGAAATTTACGCAAAGTCCGATGTCGTGAAGGCCGACGGCACGCCGCTGACCGATTCCAAGGGCAACGCCATCAAGGCGGGCGACGTGATCGCCACGGTCACCCTGGAGGACGCCAACGGCTGGTATGCCGAGTGCGACATCGAGGCCGAGGGCGCCATGTACCTGGCAGAAGGCGAGGATGTTCCCGAGGGCTTCGTCCCCGGTTCGGGCAACGGCTTCTATTACGGCGTGCGCGAGGTTGCCAACGACAACTATGAGTGCGTGAGCCTCGCGGACGGCGCCGTCCTCGACAGGTCGGGCAACGACGTGTCCGATATCTACGGCGACGCGGCCCTGTCTCCCTGGGCCGACGGCAGCTGGCGCCTCATCACGCGTGAGGACGCGGTTGCCGACCAGGGCGGCTATGTCTACGACATCTCCTACAGCGTGAAGGACGACCTCTTCGGGTCGAAGGTCGTCGTCACCAACCGCCGCGTCGGTCTGGTTGACGTCACGCTCTCCAAGACGTGGGTCGATGAGGGTGCAGACCCTGCCAAGCGTCCGACCGCCTACTATCAGGTTGCCGGTCAGGCCGGCGGTATCTTCTTCGCTGACGCGGACGGCAACGTGTATGCCCAGCTGGCTGAGAGCCCCACGGCTTACCCGCTCTATCTCGACGCCGCTCACACGCAGCGACTCACCACTGACATGCTGGCCAACAGCTCCGACTTCTCCAGCATGCTGAAGATTCAGATCACCGAGGACAACTCCGACGGCTTCAGCATCTACGGCTTCCCCAAGTACGACTATGCGGGCAAGACGTTCGGCTACAACGTCTCTGAGTCGCTGGGTGAGGACGCCAAGGACACGGACTATGTGTCCATGGGTTCCACGAACAATGCCAAGTACAACTCCTACCTGCAGCACAGCGACAAGCGCTCGTACTCCTTCGCCAACGGTCGCAGCGGCACCAAGGATGTCACCTACTTCACCCGTTGGTTCGACGAGTACGTCAAGGAAGACCTCAACCAGAGGCCTGACGTGTACCTCACGCTGTACACCATCGACGCCAACGGCACGCCTCAGGTAGTCACGGGTTACGACCGCGTGAGGTGGGTCGTGGACTCCGACTGGAGCGACGATCACACCGACGCCGAGTACAACCAGCGCGCGACCATCAAGAACCTGCCCAAGTATGACGCCAACGGCAAGGAAATCGTCTACTACGCCACCATCACGCCTTCGGTAAAGGAAAGCACGTACTACAACGTGCTCGACTACCAGGATATCGAGTGCGGCACGAGCCAGAGCGACTCGGGCCATGCCAAGTGGGACGAGGCTGACGAGGAAGTCTCGCGGGCCCAGAGCAAGTACGAGGGCGTCGAAGGCCGCAAGACGGCCCTGCGTGAGGACGGCACCTTCATCTTCCGCATCGCGAACACCGTGCTTGTCCAGGGTGTCAAGATCTGGACGAACGTGCCCGGCGATTACAGCGGTAGCCTGCCCGACATCTCCATCTTCGTGCAGCAGCGCCTGCGTGGCACGAACGCCCTTGACGAGGGCTGGTCGTCGCTGCAGGTGACCAAGGCCGCAACGGCCGACGGCGGCATCACTGGCAAGGGGTACGACGTCGCGCACTCTGACACTGGTATCACCGATTCCGACGCGGCTGCAGACCAGGTAGTCGCCTGGACCACGCTGACCGGCAACACGGCATCTTCCACCACGACGCGCTTCACGCTTTCCTACTACGGCGAGAACGTCTCCGGTCAGACCGAGGGCGTGCGCCTGCCCATGTACGACCAGAACGGCCACCGTTACGAGTACCACTCCCAGGAGGTCATGGACGGCCTCATCCAGGATGAGGACGGCAACCCCGAGGGTGGCTTTACCGTCGATGAGCTCATCGCCCAGATCGGCGAGGGCAACGACACCTACGCCGGCCCCACGGTCATCAGCTCCGGCATCGGCGCTTCCTTCCGCGTGACCAACGCATACCTCGGCACGCAGCAGGCTGGTCAGCTCAGCCTGAAGAAGCTCATCAGTGACCTTCCCGAGAACGCCAAGCTGGCCGACGTCACCATGACGCTCTACCGCAAGGCCTCTGACGGCTCTTGGACCGAGGTTGCCAAGCAGACGAAGACCCCGACCGTGCTTGAGGGCGACAGCAGCAAGGCTGAACTCACCTTCACGTTCACCGACCTTGCGATATACGACCCCTCTGGCACGCGCTATGAGTACAAGGTTGTCGAGACCGCGATCAACGGCTATGACACCACGTGCACCTCTGGCGATGTCGAGGCTGATTCTGACGCGCTCAAGGCCGGCTACGAGGTCGCGGGCCTGCACGCCTATAAGGCAGACGAGTCGGGCGATGTGGCCGGCGGCATTCAGGCCACGTTCCTCAACACGTATGCCGGCAAGGACGTCACCGTCACGGGCGCTAAGCTCTGGGTCGATCAGTACAACGCGTTCGGCTTGCGTCCGGAGACCATCACACTCAAGGTCGTGCGTACTTATCAGGACGGCACGCCCGACAAGAGCCTGAACGAAAACGGTATAGTCGAGCTTCAGGATAGCAACTCCTCCGCTCCCAACTTCATCAATTGGAGCTACGGCGGCGTCGCGTCCGCTGGCATGTCTAAGTGGACCTACACTATCCGCAACCTGGTGAAGTGGGCCCCGGACGGCAAGGCCTGGAAGTACACGGTCACCGAGGCCGAGGTTCCCGAGCACTACACCGCCCAGTCCAACGGCGGCACCGTGAGCGCAGACGGGAACACCAAGGTCGGCGACATCAAGAACGTCATCAACACGACCGTCAGCTTCACCAAGGTCTTCGCGGGCGACAACAACGACAAGTGGAACCAGCGTCCCACCACGTACTACATGCTGCAGGCACGCATGCGTGTGACCGATGGCACGTGGACCAAGTGGAGCGAGGCGAGCGACACCTTTGCCGCGCTTGGAAAGACGCTTGATGAGGCCAAGGCATATACCAACGATGAGAACTGCCCCCCGGGCCACAAACTGCCTGACGGCTCGAACACCATCCAGCGCATTGCGTGCGATGCCAGGCAGTTCAGCGGCTCTTGGAACAACCTGCCCGCCGTGGCGTATGTCAGCGATACGGAGTACGAGATTGCTTGGCGCGTCGTTGAGGTGAGGGCGGTTTACGACTCGAAGGCCGCTTCGGGCGACAAGCTTGTCATCGACTTCACCAACCCGGCGGACGACACGAGTGGCACGGTGACGTACACCGATGCCGATGGCAACGAGTACAAGCCCTATAGCACCTCTCAGAGCACGGTGGTGAACGGCACCAAGACGACGACCACCATCACCAACACGCTTGTCACCACCAAGCTCGAGGTAACGAAGGCGTGGGACGACGAGTCCAACGCTTGGGTCACCAGGCCTGGCACGACCGCGGCCAACAGCGCCTGGAGCTCGACCTTCGTTATCCAGCGCAAGACTGATGACGGCACGTGGAAGTGGCTCAGCAAGTACGGCACCCCGGTTGACGAGTCCAAGGTGCTCGACGCCTCCGGCAAGCCCAGCTCCGACCTGCTTACCGTGACTGTGTCCGGCAAGGCCGGGACTGACACCGCGACTGTGACGCTCGAGAACCTTCCCGCATGCGACCCCACGACGGGCAGCGCCTACACCTACCGTGCCGTTGAGATTGTCAAGGGTAGCTATGAGGTGGTTGGCGGCCAGGCCGTGATCGACGGCAACTCCAAGCTCGCGACGGTCGATGTGGCTAGCGGCGACACTGACAGCCAGCTCTTCACCAACAAGCTCCTGACGGTGAAGCTCAGCGGTCTGAAGGTTTGGCTCGACGATGGAAGGGGCAAGGTCTTCGGCGAGAACGTCAATCCTCTTGAGAGCGGTCTGAAGTTCGAGCTTCAGCGCACGACTGATACCAAGCCGAGCGCATCGTCTGCTTGGAAGGCTGCCACTAAGACCGTTGACGGCAAGCAGGTTGCCATCCAGCCCGAATGGACCCTGTATCCCGACAGCGCGGGTGCCCAGGACGAGGGCTTTAGCGACGCATGGACGTTCAACTATGCGGCCCTTCCCGCATACGACCAGTCCGGCAACGCATACACGTACCGCGTCGTCGAGGTTGCAGGGTCCCAGCCCGGCTACTACGCCGTGTATCCTGATGGCAATGTGTCCGATGTCGATACGAACGGCGACCAGGTAAACAGCTCCATTCTCAACGTCCCCACCTCGTTTGGCTTCGACAAGCTCGACTACAACGACGGCAAGTCGGGCACGACCGGTCAGGCGCAGGCTCTGAACGGCGTGACGTTCACGGTCAAGAACTCCTCCGGCGCGACGGTTGCCACCTGGACGCGTGATGCCGAGGGCAAGGAGAGCGTCACCTATCCCGATGGCACCACGATCACCGGCACGGGCTCTGTTTACATCACGAGGCTTGCGGCCGGCACCTACACGGTATCGGAGACCCAGACGCCCCAGGGCCATGTCGCCGTGTCTGACTTCACTATCACCATCAGCAAGACCGGCGACGTCACTCTGGCCAGCAAGCAGTCTGCGACCTACGTGAGCGTGGGCGAGGTCAAGGACTCCGTGTACGCCCAGGTCGATGCGAAGCAGTTCTGCATCACGGTGAAGGACCCGGTGGTACGTGGCAGCTTCAGCATCGAGAAGTACTATCTCAACAGCGATGCCAAGTATCCCGTTGCGAACATGACGTTCGACCTGTATGCCAACCCCACTGCTGAGTCCAACGGCACCCTCATCGCGTCCGGCCTTACGACCGACGCCAAGGGCACGTGGAGCTCCGTGGGCAACACGAAGTGCGTCTACAACCAGGAGGGCGTGGCTGCTGCTTTCGGCGATTTCGCCCAGTATTACGTCAACGCGTCCGACGGCCTGCCCGAGGGTGACTATCGTCTGGTGGAGACCGGCACGAGCGCCTACACGGTGAATAACGTTGGCTCCACCTATGACTTCACGATTGCCAAGAGCAGCGCTACGGCACAGCCCAAGCTTGTCGCCAACAACGTGCTCAACGATGAGTTTGTGGGCAAGGCAAGCCTGAGCAAGGTTGACGCCGAGGATACCGGCGTCATGCTCGACGGCGCCGTGTTCTCGCTCTACTGGGTGCCCGAGGGCGTGGCCGCGGACACCAACTACTCGCTGGTTGCCAGCGGTTTGGTGAGCGGCAAGTCGTATACGCTCAACCCCGTCATGTCCGGCGTGGTCTCGGCTGCCGGCACTGCTGGCAACACCGGCGTGCTCACGCTCGACAACCTCAAGAAGGGCGCGTACAAGCTCGTTGAGACCGCTCCTGCGCCTGGTCATACGCTGGCTGCCGATGAGGCCGACCGCACCGTGATCTTCACGGTGCGCGAGGGCGACGACCATGAGGCAATCACCGATCCCGACGCTCTGACGCTGACCAACGAGAAGACTTCTCTTGTGCTTGCCAAGGCCTCCCAGGACGGCATTCTGCTGACGGGCGCGGAGTTCACCGTGACGCCCGCCAAGGGCAGCGCGTTTTCCGACGGTAGCACCGCCGCGAGGAGCTATACCGTGGGCACCGACGGCATCGTTGTGCTCACCGGCGAGCTTGTGGCTACCAATAGCTATGTAGTCACCGAGACTGCGGCACCGGCGGGCTATGAGGTCAGCGCCGAGTCCATGACGGTGAAGCTCGATGCCAAGGGCACTGTGAGCGCGAACATCTCCAAGGGGTCCGCTTGGACGTTCAACGCGGCCACGGACACGGCAAACGCCGTGCTCTCGCTTGCCGATACGCCCACCTCTCTTACGCTTGCGAAGGTCTCTGCTGAGGACCTCACCGCTCTGACGGGCGCGGTCTTCTCTGTGACGCCGCAGGCTGGCTCCGCGTTTGCCGATGGCACCACCGATGCCAAGTACTTCACCGTGGGCGAGGACGGCCTGGCCATCCTGACCTGCGAGCTTGTTGTGAGCAACAGCTATACGGTGGCCGAGAGCGCCATGCCCCACGGCTACGTGCTCAGCTCCGTCAGCGTTGTTGTCTCCATGGATGCTTCCGGCAAGCCTCAGGTTGATACCTCCGCAAGTGCCGGCTGGTCTTTCGACGGCAACACCGCGACGCTCACGCTCGAGGACCAGCTTGCGAAGGTTGGCATCGTCCTGGGCG
>CAVJGP010000067.1:0-8504 GCA_963648855.1 Alistipes onderdonkii
ACGGCGATGGCCGAGAGGGCTTGCGCTGGAGTGATACATAAGGGGGAGAAGGCTTTGATGAGCTGCTTGTCGTAGGTGACTAGATAGTCGGCGTTGCATGTTTCGGCGCATGCGACGATGAGGTTGTCTTCCAAGTCTGCGTTAAGGGAGCGGAGCATGTGCGCCAAGTCGCATTCGACACCGGTAAGAGGGGCAGGTGTAGCCATCTCGCGGATTCCCTGAGTGCAACCCCATGCTGCTGCTTGCTGTGAAGCGGGAGATGTCTGCTGTCCTGATTCTATTTCGACTTGTTTGAGCTGACGGGGAACGAGGTAGAACACGTCTTTCAATGTTGTCGGCGTATAAAACAACTCAATGCCGTTGCGCATGCAGCTGTTGACGAGTTCTGTTGCTTCGTCTGTAAATGTACCTCCGTCGAGAAAGAAAGATATCCAGACGTTGGTATCGAGCAACAAACGGTGTGTTGTCTCATGCATGTTCGGCTCGATACTCTTCGAACATCCGGTTCATTTTGTCGAGCTTCTCGTCATGTATGTCGTCTTGGTGACGGCAAGCGTAGACAATCTCTTCGATAGAAGGTCCGTTTGGTCTGGTTACTGGGTCAGGAAATGCGGTTTTTAGTGCGTAGCCTGCGTACTTTTCGGCAAGTTCAATCTTGCGTTGCCGCTCTTTCTCGCGAGCGTCGGCCGCCCCGTCGCTCATGAAGTCGGGGACGCCGTTGTGCTCCACCACGTATTCCCACAGGCGCCGCGTGGCCTGGCTCGGGGTGAATCCCTGTTGCTGAAGAATCCTGTCCCCCTGCTGCTTGAGGGTGGAGTCAATCCTCACATTCATCTGCGTGACGCCCGCCATATGAGCCTCCCAACTGGATAGACACCGTGGAGTATAGCGTATAGCATAGCTGGACTGTCAATGTGAAAGCTCGTATGATTCGCGGGGCTTGCTAGGGGAGGGATAGCGCGATGTTTTACGACTATGCCGAGCTGGAAGACGGGACGCAGGTGGCGTACTCAGACGTTCTCGATGATGGGACGGTTGAGGTGTCAGTCGAGCGACCCGTCGAGCTGGGGTTTGATTCTGCGATGTGCTCGATTCCTGCGTTTGAGTGGTCGAATATCGAGGGCTTCTCTCAGTCTGACATGGACGCAATCGATGCCTTTGTCCATGCGAATGCTTCGCTTATTCTGCGCTTTGCTCGCGAGACATCCAAGGTCTAGAGCATCTTCTTCACACCCGCAATCCAGGCGTCCACCTCGGCTTGAGGGGTCATTTGGCGGGGGCCGCCGGTGGAGTCGAATTGAACCTCGAGGCTGGGGCCGAATGAGGCGCCCTTGGCGGCGTCTTCCATGTCGTCGATGACGTGGCCTGGCCAGCCGGCGTTGGTCTGGAAGGATACGAGCGTCTTGCCTTGCCAGGCCACCTGCCCCATGAAGGTCTTGATCGCCGGTGCCATGGTGTACCACCAGGTGGGTGTGCCCACGGCTACCACGTCGTAGTCGGCGGGGTCGGGCTCGAGCGGCTCGATTTCAGGTTCGAAACCGGCGTCCACCTCCTCCTGGGCCTGGCTCACGGTGGCGTCGTAGTCCTCCGGGTAGGGCTCCACCGTCTCGATGCGCATGAGGTCGGCGCCGCAGGCCTGCGCCAGCTGCTCGGCGATCTTCTCGGTGTTGCCGTTTGTCCAGGTGTAAAACGCAACGAGCATCTTCTTGCTTGCCATGATGTTCTCCTATTCCTCGCAGGCGTCGTCCAGCGCGGCGTACGCCTCGTCGCTTACGGGCTCGCACCACTCGTTGCTGGCGTTCTCGCCGGGGTACTCGAAGGCCAGGTGGCTGAACCACGAGTCAGCCGCAGCGCCGTGCCAGTGCTTCACGTTGGCCGGGATCTCCACCACGTCGCCGGGTTTGAGGGCGCGCGCGGGCTTGCCTTCCTCCTGGTACCAGCCGCGTCCGTCCACGCAGATGAGCACCTGTCCGCCGCCCTGGCTTGCGTGGTGGATGTGCCAGTTGTTGCGGCACCCCGGCTCGAAGGTGACGTTGAAGACGGGCAGGTAGTCGCCCGGCTCACTCACCTGCTTGAGGTGGCTCTGCCCCACAAAGTACTTCGCAAAGGCGTCGTTGGGCTCGCCCAGGCCGAAAGGCCCGCCGTGGGGCACGATGGTGCTGCCTGCACTGGGTACAGCGCGGGGCTCGGGGGTGCCGCTCGAGTCAGACGCACCGCCTGCGTCGGCCTCGCCGGGCACACTGCCTGCGCCGTCGCCGTCCGCGCTCGCCTCGACGCCCTTCTCGCTCGCGCCCTCCTCCGCATACACGCCCTTTGCCAGGTTGAACGTCGCCCAGGCCTTGGGCCAGCCGGCGTAGAAGGCCGTGTGGGTGATGGCCGCCGCCATCTCCTGGCGGCTCACGCCGTGGTTCTTCGCGTTGGCGATGTGGTACGCCAGTGAGCTGTCCGTGATGCCCTGCGCCATGAGGGCCACCACGGTGATGAGGCTGCGCGTCTTGAGGTCGATGCCTGCGTCGTTCCAGTTCTCACCGAAGAGGATGTCGTCGTTGAAGTGCGCGAACTCGGGTGCGAACGTGCCCAGCGCGTCGCGCCCCGCCGTCTGCTTGATAGTCATGTGCTGCTCCTTTTGAACGGGAAGTAAAGCAATCTGCGAAACCGCTGGTACGGCGTTGCGTTCGGCCTCACGTGCGCCAATGCCTACATGCGCGGCGGCCTGTTCCGCGAGCGCGTGGCACTGCGTTGCGCTCGGGCTCACGTGCGCCGCTCTTGCGCTCGTGTGCCGATGCGCACCGCCCTTGCGGGCCTTGTCTCAGCGATTTCCCGCCTTGTGTTAGAGCTTGCCGCCGTATACGGGGAAGAAGCTTGCGTCGCCGTAGTCCTTGATGCGCTCTGCGGCCTTGAGGGCGTCGAGGTCCTCGGGCGAGATGGCGAAGTCCACGTCGGCGTTGTTGGCGATGTGGGCGGGGTTCGCGGTCTTGGGGAGCGGCAGCATGCCGAGCTGCAGGCAGTAGCGCACGCAGAGCTGGGCGGGCGTGACGCCGTAGCGCGCGGCCAGCTGCGTCACGAGGGCGTTCTCGAGCACGGCGCCGTGGGCGATGGGGGAGTAGGCCTCCACGAGAATGCCCTGCTCACGGCAGTAGTCCAGAAGCGCAAACGGCGTGTTCGCGATATGGGCGAGAACCTGGTTCACTTGCGGGGGCACCGAGCCGTTGCGCAGGATGTTGTCGAGGTCGTGCTCGTTGAAGTTGGAGACGCCGATGACGCGGATTTTGCCTGTGGCCTGGGCGTCTTCCAGCGCGCGCCAGGCGGCGAGGTTGCCCTCCTCGTGGCGGTCCTCAGACTGGTTGACCTCCGCCCACGGCTGCGGGCTGTGAATGATCATCTGGTCCACGTAGTCCAGGCCGAGCCGGGCAAGCGAGGCATCGATGGAGGCCGCAACGGACGCGTAGTTCTTGAGCTCGGCGGCCACCTTGGTGGCCACGAACAGCTCCTCGCGGGGCACGCCGCAGGTGCGCACGCCCTCGCCGACGCCCGCCTCGTTGCCGTAGGCCTGCGCGGTATCCACCATGCGGTAGCCGGCTGCGACGGCTGCCTGCACCGCGCCGGCGGCCTGGGCGTCGTCCATGAGCCAGGTGCCCAGGCCGAGCTTGGGGATGGCCGTACCGTCGGCCAGCGTGTAGGTCTCGTTCAGAACGGTCATGGTGCGTCTCTCCTTCTTAGATAAACGGCTTGCAGGATTGCTTGCCGTCGGTACAGCGCAGCTGGTAGATGAGGTAGTCGAGGCACTCAAGCCTTGTTTGCTCGGCATGGATGCCCTCGAGCAGCTCGCGGCGGCGGGCCTTGAGGAGGCACAGGCGCGCGCAGCTGCTGCCGAGCTCCTCGAACTCGGCGATGAAGGCTTCGTCGCACCCCGCGTCGCGCAGGTTGGCCCGCGTCTTCTCGTCCATCGCGGGCGCGCCTAGCGCGTGAGCTTGACCTTGGTGGTGCCCGCCAGGGGCTTCTCGCCGGGGCGGCCCTTGGGGCCCACGAGGTTGTGGGGCTGGTAGAGCTCCTCGAGGAAGTCCACCTCGCCGGGCGTGAGCGCCAGGTCGAGCGCCGCCGCGGCGTCGTTCACGCGCTCGGGCGTGGAGCAGCCCACGATGGGCGCCTCCACGCCGCGCGCCCAGTGCCAGGCCAGGGCCACCTGCGCCATGGGGACGCCACGCTCGGCGGCGATGCGCGCCACGCGCTCGACGACGGGCATGTCGATGGCGCGGTCGTGGTCGTACTTGTTCTGCATGGTGGTGTCGGTGGTGCCGCGCGTGCTGGCAGACTCCCAGGTAGGACGCGTGAGATGGCCCGAGGCCAGGGGGCTGTACGGGGTGATCGCCATGCCGTACTGGCGGCACACCGGGATCATCTCGCGCTCGTCCTCGCGGTAGAGCAGGTTGTAGTGGCACTGCATCGAGGTGAAGCGGGTCCAGCCGTTGCGCTCGGCCGCCACCTGCATGTTGTGCAGCTGGTAGGCGTACATGGCGCTCGCGCCCAGGGCCCGCACCTTGCCCGCGCGCACCAGCGCGTCGAGCGCCTCCATCGTCTCCTCGATGGGCACGTCGTAGTCGAAGCGATGGATGATGTAGAGGTCGAGGTAGTCGGTGCCGAGGCGCTTGAGGCTGCCCTCCACCTCGCGTGTGATGGCCGCAGCAGACAGGCCGCCCTCGTTGAAGTGCACCTTGCTGGCCAACACCACATCCTCGCGCTTCACGCCCAGGCCGCGCAGGGCCGCGCCGATGTATTCCTCGCTCGTGCCGAAGGCGTAGCAGTTGGCCGTGTCGATGAAGTTGACGCCCAGCTCAAGGGCGCGCTTGATCACCGCGCGGGTGTCCTCGGGCCCGCAGGTCCACTGGTGGAAGTCGGGGCTTGCCTGCCCAAAGCTCATACCTCCCAGGCAAAGCCTGGAAATCTTGATGCCGGAGTGCCCAAGCGTCGTGTACTGCACGTGCGCCGCCTTTCTCTGAAGTCCTGTCGTCGAGATCGACTATAGGCGGCACCGTGCAACATGTTAAATGCTTATAGCGACTATCTGGGTATACGTATTGCGCATAGAACCGAGGAAGAAGGAAGCAGGGCAATCGCCGCGAGGGACCTCGGCTGTCTCAACAAGCTTGAGGGAGGCTGAGCGCTTCAGCTCCCGTCGCGCGCCCTATTCGCAAAGATGGCAGGCCACGGTGTGCCCGGGGGACACCTCACGCAGCTCGGGGGCAACGCGCAGGCACGCCTCCGTGCGCAGCGGGCAGCGGCCGGCGAAGCGGCATCCGGGGCCGGGGTCCACGGGGCTGGGGGCGTCGCCCTGCAGCACGACATGCCGACGGGTGCGGGCAAGCTCCGGGTCCGGCACGGGCACGGCGGCGAGCAGCGCCTTGGTGTAGGGATGCAGGGGCGCCCGGTACAGCTCCTCGGCGGGGGCGTGCTCCACCAGTTTGCCCAGGTACATCACGCCAACCTCGTCGGATACCTGCTTCACCACGGCAAGGTCGTGCGCGATAAAGAGCATGGTGAGGCCCCGCTCGCGTTGCAGGCGCAGCAGGAGGTTGACGATCTGGGCCTGCAGGGACACGTCCAGGGCCGAGACGGGCTCGTCAAGCAGCAGGAACTCCGGGTTCACCGAAAGCGCCCGCGCGATGCCCACGCGCTGGCGCTGCCCGCCCGAGAACTCGTGCGCATGGCGTCCCGCATAGGCGGCGGGCAGGCCCACCTGCTCGAGCAGGTCGGTCACCATCGCGCGTTCCTCGGCGCGGCTGTGTGCCAGGCGGTGGATGCGGATGCCTTCGGCCACGATGTCGTACACGCGCTGTTGGGGGTCGAGCGAGGCGTACGGGTCCTGGAACACCATCTGCACGCGACGGCTGAACGCGCGGCGCTCACGGCGGCCCAGCGCATGGACGTCCTCGCCGTCGAAACGCGCCACGCCGCCCGTCTTGGGCAGCATGCCGATGCACGTCTTGCCGCACGTGGTCTTGCCGCAGCCGCTCTCGCCCACGATGCCCAGCGTGGTGCCGCGCCGCACCGCAAACGACACATCGTCTACCGCGTGCAGGCTGCGCCCGCCGCCCAGCGGGTAGCGCTTATCCAGGTGGGACACTTCCAAAAGCACGTCCCCAAGGTTCTCGGCAGCCATCTAGCAGGCCTCCTTCACGTCGGCGCCGGCGTTCTCGCGCAGCGCCGCCTGGCATCTCTCGTCGCACAACCAGCACGACGCCTCGTGCGCCCCGCCTCCGGAAGATTCGCCCGTTTCGCTCGCCTCGCGTGCGCCAGCGCCAGAGGGCCTTCTCGCCCCGTCCGCCTCGTGCACGCACGCGCCGGTGGGCTCGCCCGCCCCGCCCGCCTCGTGCACGCACGCGCCAGAGGGTTCCCCCGCCTCGTCCTTCCCCAACGCATACACGCTCGGCTCCTCCTGGGCGCACACGTTCATGGCATGCGGGCAGCGGGGCGCGAAGGCGCAGCCGCTCGGCATGCGCGACGGGTCCGGCGGGGTGCCCTCGATGGCCGAGAACCCCTGCTTGGACGGGGCGTCCAGACGCGGGACCGAGGCGAGCAGGACGCGCGTGTAGGGGTGGGCGGGCCGGTAGAACACCTCGTCGCACGGGCCCTGCTCCACGATGCGGCCGGCATACATGACCAGCACGCGGTCGGCAAAGTCCGCGACCAGGCCCATGTCGTGCGTCACGAGCAGCACGGCGCAGCCCGTGGAGCGCTGCAGGCTGCGCATGAGCTCCAGCGTCTGCGCCTGCACGGTCACGTCGAGCGAGGTGGTGGGCTCGTCGGCGATGAGCAGGCGCGGCCGGGCCGCCATGGCGGAGGCGATCATCACGCGCTGGCGCATGCCGCCGGACAGCTCGTGGGGGTAGCGTCGCAGGCAGCCGTGCGCGTCCGGCACGCCCGTCTGCCGCAGCAGCTCCTCGGCGCGGGCCAACTTTTCGGCGCGGGACATCCCCGGGCAGTGGTTGTCGAGCGCCTCCATGAGCTGGGCCCCTACGCGCATGGTGGGGTTGAGCGAGGCCAGGGCGTCCTGGAACACCATGGACGCCTCGCGGCCGCGGAAGGCGTCCCACTCACGGCGCGAGAAGCCGAGCACGTCCGTCCCGTCAAAACGGATGCGGCTGCCAGGTAGAACGCGCCCGCCGCGCACCAGGCCCATGACCGATTTGGCTGTGACGGACTTGCCGCAGCCGCTCTCGCCCACCAGCGCCACCGTCTCGCCCGCACCCACGGAAAACGTGGCGCCGCGCACGGCCAGCGCCTCGCCGCCGCGCGCCTTGAAGGCCACCTGCAGGTTCTCCACCTCGAGCAGCGGCGCGGACGCCCCGGCGGCGCTGCCAATCATCTCAGCCATAGTTACCTCTCCACCTTAGGCTCGAGGGCGCAGCGCAGCACGTCGCCCAGCAGGTTGAACGCCAGCACGGTGACGAGGATCATCAGGCCTGGGTACACGGCCAGCAGCGGGTGGCTCAGAATTTGCGCCTGCGCGCCCTGCAGAAGGCTGCCCCATGAGGCGAGCGGGATGGACACGCCCAGGCCCAGAAACGACAGCGACGACTCCGACAGGATGGCGCTGGCCACGGAGAGGCTGGCAGCCACCGTGACGGGGCCCATGATGTTGGGCAGGACGTGGCGCACCGCCATGCGCAGGTGCGAGGCGCCCAGGCCGCGCGTGGCCGCCACGAAGTCGCGCTCCTTGATCGAGAGCGTCTCGGCGCGGGTCACGCGCGCCACGCTTGCCCACCCGAAGAGGCTGAGCACCGCGATGAGCGTGGGCAGGCTCGGGCGCAAAAACGCGTTGAGGATGACCATGAGCAGCATGGAGGGCAGCGCCAGGAACACGTCGGTGAAGCGCATGAGCACAACGTCCAGCTTGCCGCCCACGTAGCCCGCCGCGATGCCGATTGCCGAGCCCAGCGCCGTGGTGACGAGCATGGAGCAGAAGCCCACGGTAAGCGACACCCGCCCGCCGTAGAGCACGCGCGTGAAGTAGTCGCGCCCGTACTCGTCGGTGCCGAACCAGTGCTCAAGGCTGGACCCCAGCAGCTTGGACTTGACGTCGAGCGCGTAGGGGTCGTACGGGCTGAGCGGAGCGAGCAGCGAGGCCGCCACGATGAGCAGCAGGAGCACCGTGCTCACCAGGGCCAGCTTGTTGGCCACAAGCTCGCGCAGGAAGCGCCGGGCGAGACCTTCCGCCTCGGGCAGCGCGTCGGCGCGCTCACGGCACTCCAGGCGCTGGAACGCGGCGGCGTTGAGGTCGTGCCTGGCCGGGGTGCGACCCTGCCGCGCGGGGCCAGCGCCGGCCGCGCGCACGACGGTCTCGTTAGGCAGCGGCGCCATGGGCGGCCTCCTTCCCCTTCGTCTGCTCCGGCATCTTCTCCAGGGTCGGGCGGCTCTCCGCCACGCCGCGCCCACGTGTGCCGCCCGATTTCTCGAACAGCTTGATGCGCGGGTCGACCACGGCGTACAGCACGTCGGCCGCGAAG
>CAVJGP010000067.1:9383-16440 GCA_963648855.1 Alistipes onderdonkii
CCGATAAACCGCAGCATAGGTCTCCTTCTCGTCCGCGGTCGTACGGCGGCGCGGGGCAACGCCGAAACGTGCCCCGCGCCGCAAGATGGCAAGGCGGCCTACTCGACCGTGATTGCCTCGTAGCGTGAGAACTCAGGCACGATAGGCGAGGCGTCCAGCCCGGAGACGTTCTTGCGCGAGACGAGGACGTAGTTGGTGTAGGTCAGCGGGTACTCCCAGCACTCCTCGAAGTAGCGCGCCTGGATGTCCTTCCACAGGTCCTTGCGCGTGGCGGCATCGGGCTCGCCGTTGGCCTGCTTCACCAGGGTCGCCATGTCATCAGAGAAGCCCGTGGACATGCCCGACTGGCCGGCCTTGAGATAATTGAACGCCTGACGGCCGCTGCGCCCGCGCTCGGAATCCCAGCCGTTGGAGCCCAGGTCCCACGTGGTGCCCTGGTCGTTGCCATAGGCACCGTAGAAGAAGCGGCTGAAGAACGTGGTGGAGTCCAGCCCCTCGATGCTGAGGTTCACGCCGATGGCCTGCAGTTCCTGCTGGATGACCACGGCCACCTGCTCCATGTTGGGGCGGTCGGAGTTGTAGATGTAGGTGAGCGTCTGCCCGGCCAGCCCCGAGGACTCGGCGAGCTGCTTGGCGGTCTCGAGGTCCTGCTCGTAACCCTGGCACTCCGGGTCATAGTCCACCTGGTCGGGTGTCAGCGGGCTGTTGGCCGGGCTGGCAAGCTCATCGGTGCCGTAGGCGAAGTCCACGATCTCCTGCCCGGAGAGCGCCAGCATGATGGCGCGGCGGCCGTCCTCCGACAGCGTGGACATGACGGGGCCGTTCATGTTGAGCTGGAGATAGTTGAGGCGTGCCTCGGAGAAGGAGTACACCGTGTAGGTGTCGGGATCGGCCTGGTACTTGGCCAGGTCCTCGGCGGTAGTCACGCGAAGGTAGTCGATCTCGCCGTTTTCAAAAGTCAGCTGCTTGGTGGAGCCCGAACCGATGGTGCGCATGATGACCTTCTTCACCGTCGGTTCGCCCGCATAGTAATCCTCGCGGGCAATGTAGACGATGCTGTCCTCATTGATGGAGTCAACCGTGTAGGCGCCGCTCGTGGCCATGTCGGGCGAAGTGAAGTACTCGGGATGCGCCTCAAGCTGCGTGTAGTCGTTGTCAAACGCATGCGAGGGCAGGGGATACCAGCAGCACATCGAGTAGATGTAGGTGCAGAACGGCTCAGGCAGAACAATCTGAAGCGTCTTGTCGTCCAGCGCGGTGAAGGCGATCGGCTGGTCGTTGATGTACGTCGAGCTGGTCTTGCCATCGGACTTGCGCCCGTTGTACGCCAGGTAAAACAGCACGTCATCTACCGTGACGGGCTCGCCGTCGCTCCAATTGGCGTTATCGCGGATATGCAGCGTGTAGGTAAGGCCGTCTTCGGAGATATCCAGCGAGTCGGCCAGGTGATACTCAATCTCCTCGCCGGCAAGCTCCTGGAACAGGAACTCATAAGCCGGGCTGACGGTGGTTACCTGGTCGTCGTTGCCGTAGGCAGGCTGCAGCGAGCTGGGCATGAAGTTGATGGCCATGGTGAACGTGCCAGCTTCGGAGGCCTGGGCTACCTGCGGGGCAAGGGCGGCGGGCAGCGCGGAGGCGAGGCCTGCGCCAAGGGAGCAGGCAAGGCCGGCCTTCAAGAGGCTGCGGCGGGAAATCGAGACATGATTCATCATCGGGATGCACTCCTTTGCTTTTGGAACTGCGTATATACAAGATGTGCCGGAAACGCTCGACCGAACGCGGCCCTCTACCGGGCCCCTACGCTCAAGGCGAGGCCCCACGGGGAATCAGATAGACAAACCTCTCAACCATGCGGACCTCCTCCCTCAGCCTTCCCGTTTGTGCCCTTGCCCTTGCCCTCGACCTTGACCTTGACCTTGCTCTTGCTCTTGCCCTTGACCTTAGAGGCGTCACAGTGCGTCATCCGCAAGGCAGATTGGAACGAAGTGTACTTTGGTACATGAGTTCCAATCTAACGCCGCGGATGGCGTGCTGTGATCGCCTCCTTAGAGCGTCTCGATAAAGGCAGCTATGCGCGTCTCGATCTGGCCGGAGTCATTGGTGGAATAGTCCGTCTCCAGCTTCATGTAGGGGATGCCGGCTTCCTGCATCGCGCGGCCCATGCGGATGGCCTCGATGTTGAAGGTGTGGCACGCCTGCAGCACCGCGTCGATCACGCCGTCTACGTGGTACTTCTCGCACATGGCCAGGGTGTTCTCGATGCGGCCCTCGTTGGGCGTCATCACCGAGCAATTGATGTCGAGGTAGCGCTCGGCGATGGCGCGCAGGATGTCCGGGGCCTCCTCGTCCACGAGCATCTTGTTGGTGCGCTCGCCGGAGCAGTCGTCCAGGCACACGATCACGCCGCCGTTGGCCTCGATGGTGCGGCCCACCTTGTTGATGAGGCCTCCGGAGGGGCAGCCCGTGAGCAGGATGCGCTTGGCGCTGGCCGGCACCGCGCCCTGGCCCGCCTGCGCCTCGGCCACGCGCTGGTCCACGAGCTGCTCCACGCGCTCGGTGAAGCTCCTCACGTTGAAGCTGAACGACCCTGCCTGCAGGGAGCTCATGAGCTCAGTGCCCTTCACCGCAGGCGGGGTCATCGTCTGCACGTTGTAGAGCTTCACGAGGGCGCGGCGCAGGCGGTTGCGCACGCGGGCGGCGTCGCGAAGCTTCTCGTCGGTGATCTCCACCTGGAACTTCTCCTCCAGGTAGCTGCGGAAACGCTTGAGCTCCTCGTACCATAGCTCGCGCTCCATGGGGTTGGAGCGGGAGTTGGGCAGGTGCAGGATGTAGGTGTCCTTGAGGTCGCCCAGCAGCTCGTACATCTTCTTCTTGCCGTCGCAGGTGGTCTCGCCCACCACGAGGTCGGCGAAGTAGGTGAAGGGGCACTTCTGCGTGAGGGCGAAGCCGTAGGTGCTCTTGATGAGGGGGCACAGGTTCTTGGGGAGCACCGTCTCGGCGGCGGGGATGGTCTCGTCGGACATGCCGCACAGGCCCACGGCCGCCACACCTGCGGCGTCGAGCAGCTCCATGGGGCTGTAGGAGCACAGCACGCCGGCCAGCTTGCCGCCCTTGTCCTTGTATTCCTTCACGCGCATGAAGCTGGCCTTGCGCTGCTCGTTGAACTCCTCGAAGCTCGTGGGCAGGGGCTCGTCCTGCACGGGCGCGGTGGTTGCGTTGGTGGTTGCGGTGCCGGTTGTCTCGCTCATTGCTCGTCTCTCCCTCTCCTTGGTCCCGTGCCAGGCGCAACGGGGCCCGCGTTGCCTTGTTCTATAGTCTGCCTGCCGAAACGGCCGCGCCGACGGCGCCCCGCTATCGCGCGCGCACGGCGGCGGCGAGCCGCTCGAGCGTGGCCTGCATGACCCAGGTGGGGCAGGCCAGGTTGATGCGGTCAAAGCCCGAGCCCCCCGTGCCGAACATCGTGCCCTTGTCGCCGAACACGAGCGCCTTCTTCGTCATGAACGCGTCCAGTTCCTCGTCGTCCATGCCCAGGCCCGCGCAGTCCAGCCACATGAGGTAGGTGCCTTCGAGCGGCGTGGGCACGATCTGGGGCAGCTCGCGGGCCAGGAAGTCCTCCACGAGGCGGCGGTTGTCGTCGAGCACGCCGAGCAGCGCGTCCAGCCAGCCTGCGCACTCGTTGTAGGCGCACGTGCACAGCGGGTAGGCCAGGGCGTTCAGGCCGAAGGGGCCGCCCTGCTTGAAGGGGTAGGTCTTGAACGCCCCTCGGCGTTCCTCGTCGGCGATGAAGATGTTGGAGCACTGCACGCCGGCCAGGTTGAACGTCTTGGAGGGCGCGGTGCACACCATGGCGCGCGCCATCTCGTCGGCGCTGAGCACGTTGGCAAGCGTGGTGAAGGTGTGGCCGGGCAGGATGAGGTCGTTGTGGATCTCGTCGGCCACGATGAACACGTCGTTGGCCAGGCAGATGTCCGCCACGCGGCGCAGCTCGTCGGCGCTCCACACCCGGCTCACCGGGTTGTGCGGGCTGCACAGCAAGATGAGCTTCGCGTCGGGCTCGGCCGCCTTGCGCTCCAGGTCGTCGAAGTCGATGGCGTAGGTGCCGTCCGCGTTGCGTACCAGCGGGTTCTCCACCATGCGGCGGCCCTTGTACGTGGCGGCGCGCAGGAAGGGGAAGTACACGGGCGGCTGCACGATCACGCTGTCGCCCGGCTCGCAGAACAGCTCCACGGCGCGGTAGAGGGCCGGAACCACGCCCGGGCACGGCACGATCCAGTCGCGCGGGGCGTCCCAACCGTGGCGCGTGCGCTGCCAGCCTGTGACGGCCTCGAAGTAGGCGTCCGTGGGGCCGGTGTAGCCCAAGATGGCCTCGTCGGCGATGCGGTGCAGGCAGGCCGCGATCTGGGGCGGCTTCACGAACTCCATGTCCGCCGTGGACAGCGGCACGATGCCGGCCGGCACGTCCGGGTTCTCGCGCAGCATGCCGTCCCACTTGGACGAGCCGGTGCCGCATCTATCTACGAGCGTGGTGAAATCGTATGTGGCAGGTGCGGCGCTAGAGCGCTCGACACCCGAGGTGTTCTGGGAAGCAGCGGCTGCAGACGGCACGGAGGGCCTTCCTTTCGCAACGGCGTTGTATGCAATATGACACATGCCCCGACGGGGCAACTGCGCTCGCGACTCAACTGCTGGCGACAACCAGCCGGTCCTTCAGCTCGCTCATCCGAGAAACACCTCCTTTCGCCTGCTCCATGTGCGGCAGCGCGGCGGCGCACGCCGCGCCCGTCGCAATCATTCGCGTATGTCTTGCCAGTCGGCGACCCCATGGGGCCGCTTCCGGCCACGCACATACCGCGCATCATGTGCGCAAACACCCCGCCCGTCAAGCGCCCACAGCCTCAACGGCGCCGGGCGCAGGGCGAAAACACACACGGGACAATCAGTGGCGGGGCGGGGCTGCGTCCTTTCCATATGCGGCCGCACTGCTCTGCCCGCAGCGTGCTACACTCCGCATAACCTAAACATCTCTTTGCCTAAGCATCGATAAGACAAAGATTCCTTTAGTTTAAGATACGGATTGGTGCCGCCCCATGAAAACCGCCACGCCGCGCCCTGTCCAGCGGGCCCAGAGAGACATAGCCGCCAACCTCGACCTGGCGCGCCGCCAGCAGCGCATCGCCGTCTCCGTCCTGGCCGACCGCACGGCCATCTCCGAGCCCACCATCTCGAAGCTTCTCAGCAAGGGCGAGGGCTCGCTTGAGACCTTCCTGCGCGTGTCCATGACGCTGGGGCTGCTCGACGGGGTCGTGGCCTCCACCGACCCCCTCACCACGCCCCTGGGCCGTGTTCTTGCCGAGGAAGACACTCCCCAGAGGGTGAGGTACTAGCCATGGCCAAACGGCGCATATATGTGACGGTCCAGCTCGCCGGGGCGGATGTGAGGTGCGGCACGCTCGACCACAACGTCCGCAACAACCGCGAGTCCGCGACGTTTTCCTATGACCCCAGCTATCTTGAGAATCCCGACGCGTTTCCCCTCAGCCCCGACATGCCGCTCGGCGCCGGCTCCTTCCATTCCGCCGGCATGACGCAGCTGCGCGCCTTTGGCGACTGCATGCCGGACCGTTGGGGCCGCAACCTCATGAAGAGGGAGGAGGCCCGCCTGGCCGCCGAGCAGGGCAGGGCCGTGCGCACGCTTTTTGAGCTCGACATGCTCTGCGGCGTCAACGATGCCCAGCGGCAGGGTGCCATCCGCCTTTGGGATGAAGAAGGCAACGTGCTCGCGCCTGTAGGCGAGGGGGTTCCGCGCGAGGTGGCCCTGCCGGCCCTGCTCGATGCCGCCGACCTCGCCGCGCAAGACCTCACGGCCGACGTCCACGACCTGTTCGCGGCGGGCTCGAGCCTGGGCGGAGCGCGTCCCAAGGCATCCGTGTGCGATGCCGAGGGGCGTCTCTACATCGCCAAGTTTCCCAAGAAGGACGAGTCGAGGCTCGACGACGTGTGCGCGTGGGAGAAGGTGGCCCTCGACATCCTCGCTGCCTGCGGCCTTGAGGTGCCCGAGTGCCGCCTGCTGAGGATTGCCGGGCGCTCGGTGCTGCTCGTCGCGCGTTTTGACCGAGAGGGGGGCCTGCGCGTTCCCTATTTGAGCGGCCTTTCCGCAATCGGTGGCCGTGACGGCGTGGACGGCTACTCCTATCTCGACCTCGCCGACTTCCTGTCGGTTCAGGGCGACGAGGCCCAGGCCGACAAAGCAAGGCTCTGGAAGCATGCCCTCCTCAGCGCGACAATCGGCAACACGGACAACCACATGCGCAATTTCGGCTTCCTGCGGGGGAAGAGGGGCTGGCGCCTCTCGCCGTTCTTCGACGTGAACCCGACGCGGCTTGAGGGCGCCGACCGCTTTGCCGTGGGCGTCGCCGACGACGGCTCGCCGCACAGCGTCGCCGCTTGCATGGAGCTTGCCGGCTTGTACGACGTGGAGGCCGAGGACGCCCGCGCCTTTGCCGCCACCGCGGTCGGGGCGATTCAGCGCTGGCAGAAGTTTGCCGCGTCCGCCGGAATCCACGAGGCATCCGTTGAGGCCATGCGCCCACGCATGGAACACGCGCGCCGCGCGCTCGAGGACGTCGTCTAGGGGCTCGCCAGAAGCCAGTCGGCCTGGCGGTTGTAGGGGACGCTGCGCTTGTGAAGCGATCGAGGCGAGAATTGTTCCGGCCGCCATACGTACATGGTTAGTCGGGCGAACTTGGCACTCGCAATCACTCGCCTGCGCCCATGGTGCGCGTGCGATTGCGTAAAATCTGGGGCAGACAACACGAGAATCCCCGCCCGTGGGGCCGGGATTGACGGATTCGCCATAGGAGGACGTGGGGCATGGAGAAGATCGAGCTGGGCACGGCGGAGGGCACGGCCGAGAACGTCGGGCGGCTGGCGGAGCTGTTTCCGCAGGTGATGACCGAGGTTGAGGGCCCCGACGGCGAGATTCATGCCGCCGTGGACTTCGACGCGCTGCGCGACCTGCTGGGCGACGTGGCCGAAGGCACCCGCGAGCGCTACCAGT
>CAVJGP010000068.1:0-7036 GCA_963648855.1 Alistipes onderdonkii
ACGGCATGGAGGTCACGCAGTTCACCTACTTCCAGCAGGTGGGCGGCATCGAGGTGGGCCCCGTGCCCGTGGAGATCACCTACGGCCTGGAGCGCCTCGCCATGTACATCCAGGGCGTCGACTCGGTGTACGACCTGGTGTGGGCCCGCGGCGCCGACGGCAGCGTGTTCACCTACGGCGACGTGTACCTCGAGAACGAGCGTGAGTTCTCTACCTACAACTTCGAGCTGGCCGACGTGGACCTCATGCGCCGCAAGTTCGACGAGTACGAGGCCGAGTGCCACCACTGCCTCGAGGCCGGCCAGCCCCTGCCCGCCTACGACTGCGTGCTCAAGTGCTCGCATGCCTTCAACCTGCTCGACTCGCGCGGCGCCATCAGCGCCACCGAGCGTGCCGCGTACATCCTGCGCGTCCGCGCCGTCGCCAAGGCCTGCTGCGAGGCCTGGCAGGCCCATGAGGACGCCGTTGCCCAGAAGAACGTCCAGGAGGTGGCCTAACCATGGCTTCGACCAAGGAGCTTGTGTTTGAGATCGGAACCGAGGAGCTGCCCAGCGCGGCCCTTAACAAGGCAATCGCGGCCATGGCCGAGCTTGTCCAGGACGGCCTGAAGTCCGCCCACCTGTCTTGCGAGGGCGTCGAGGTGATGGGCACGCCCCGTCGCATCGCCACGTTCCTGCACGGTGTGGCCGACTCCACCGACCAGATCGAGGAGCACTTCCGCGGCCCGGCCGCCGCTGCCGCCTTCGACGCCGAGGGCAACCCGACGAAGGCCGCCATGGGCTTCGCGCGCGGCAAGGGCGCCGATGCCAGCGAGCTCGTGGTGCGCGAGCAGGACGGCAAGAGCTACGTGTGGATCGACCGCACCACGCCCGCCCGTCCCGCCCAGGAGGTGCTCGTCGAGGTTCTCGCCGGTGCCGCCGGCAAGATCAACGACAAGCTCACGGGCCTGCGCACCCAGCGTTGGGGCTCCACGCCCTACCGCTTCTCCCGTCCGGTGCGCTGGGTCCTGTGCCTGCTCGACGACGAGGTCGTGCCCGTTGAGTTCTGCGGCCATGTCGCCGGCCGCACCACGCATGGCCATCGCCTCATGAACCCCGGTACCTATGAGGTCGCCAGCGCCGCCGAGTACGTCTCCGTGCTCGAGGGCGCCCACGTGGTGGTGTCCGGTGCCCGTCGCGAGCAGATCATCCGCGAGGGCATCGCGCAGGTCGAGTCCACGCGCGGCCTCAAGGCCGACACGCCCAAGAAGACCTTCGACGAGGTCGTGAACCTCGTGGAGTGGCCCACCGTCGTGGTCGCCGACTTCGACGAGGAGTTCCTGCAGGTGCCCAACGAGATCATCTGCGAGTCGATGCTCTCCAACCAGCGCTACTTCCCGCTCTACGACGCCCAGGGCAAGCTCACGAACCACTTCATCCTCGTGTCCAACGGCGACCCGGCCCGCAGCGACGTCATCGCCCAGGGCAACGAGCGCGTCGTGCGCGCCCGCCTTTCCGACGCCAAGTTCTTCTACGAGGAGGACCTGAAGCGCCCGCTCGAAGCCTACGTGGAGCGCCTGGGCATGGTGGGCTTCCAGGAGAAGCTCGGCACCATGCTCGACAAGACCATGCGCGTGCGCGACCTGGCCACGAGCATCGCCCAGGCCGCCGGCTACGACGAGGCCACCGTGTCCATGGCCGCGCGCGGCGCCTATCTGGCCAAGGCCGACCTGGTGACGGGCGCGGTCATCGAGTTCACGAGCCAGCAGGGCGTCATGGGCGGCTACTACGCCGCCGCCTCCGGCGAGCCTGAGGAAGTGGCCCTGGCCGTGTCGCAGCACTACCGTCCCCGCTTTGCCGGCGACGCCCTGCCCGACCAGCTCGTGGGCCGCATCGTCGCCATGGCTGACAAGCTCGACACCGCCTGCGGCATCTTCGCCATCGACGAGGCGCCCACTGGCTCCAGCGACCCCTACGCCGTGCGCCGCGCCGCCATCGGCATCATCAACATCCTGCGCGCCGAGCCTGCCATGAACCTCGCCGGCGCCATCCACGCGGCGCTGTTGGGCCTGCAGGCCCAGGGCATCGCGTTCGACCTGGCCAGCGTCGAGGCCAGCGTGACCGACTTCTTCGTGGGCCGTCTGGCCAGCATGGCCCGCGACGAGGGCGTCAGCGCCGACACCGTCGAGGCTGTCAAGGCCGTCGGCGTGCTGGAGCCTCAGGAGTTCATCGCGCGTGCCCACGCCCTTGAGGACGCCCGCAGCTCCTCGCGCGAGGTGTTCGACGATCTCGCCGGCGCCTACACGCGCGCCAACAACCTGCGCGACGCCAAGCTTGGCTGCGACGTAGACGCGTCCGGCCTGGGCGCCTCCGAGTCCGAGCTGCTCCGCGCGGTGGACGAGGCCTCCGAGAAGGTCGCCGCCTGCCTTGCCGGCCAGGGCGGCTATGCCGGCGCCATCGCGGCGCTCGCGGCTCTTCGCGGGCCCATCGACGCGTTCTTCAACGACGTCATGGTTATGGACGAGGACCTCGACGTGCGCGCCAACCGCCTGCGCCTGCTCAACCGCTTCGTCTCCGTGTTCCACGACGTCGCGGACTTCGGCAAGATGGAGAAGAAGGCCTAGTAACACCTACCAGGGAGGCGCTGGATCATGGACGAGTTCTGCACAGGGTTGAGGGCCGACGAGCAGCCCCTTGCCGCGCAGGCGGGGGCGCTCGTGCCGACGATTCACGTCATTTCCGACTCGCTGGGCGACACCGCCGCCGAGGTCGCGCTTGCCGCCACCTCGCAGTTCGGCGTCGGTGCCGTCCGCATCCAGCGCCTCCCCAAGGTGACCGCCTTGGGCCAGGTGAAGGCTTATCTCGACGAGCACTGCGGCGACGCGCAGAGCCGCGTGCTGGTGTTCCACACCATCGTGGACAGCGGCCTGCGCGCCCAGGTGGTGGAGGAGTTCGAGCGTCGCGGCATCGACTCGCTCGACCTCATCGGCCCGGCCCTGGGGGCCGTCCAGCGCCTGACGGGCCTGGAGCCCCACATTCAGGCCGGCGCCATCCGCAAGGTGGACGACCGCTACTTCAACCGCATCAACGCCATGGAGTTCTTCGTCGCCCATGATGACGGGCGCAACCCGCAGGACCTCACCAAGGCCGACATCGTCTTGGTGGGCGTCTCGCGCACCTCGAAGACGCCGCTGTCGATGTACATGTCGTTCCAGGGCTACAAGGTGGCCAACATCCCGCTCGCGAAGGGCTCCGAGCCGCCCCACGAGTTGTTCGACGTCGAGCCCCATCGCCTGTTCGGCCTCATCTCCACGCCCGAGGTGCTCTCCTCCATCCGCAACGAGCGCCTCGGCAGCCTTGAGGCGCGCCAGGTGGCCGGCTCCTATGCCGACCCTGCATGCATCCAGGAGGAGCTTGACGAGGCGCGCGCCCTCATGCGCAAGCTCGGCTGCATCGTCGTGCACACCAACGGCCGCGCCGTCGAGGAGACGGCGCAGATCATCCTGGGGTACTTCGAGCAGGCCGAGGCGCTGCGCCTGGCCCGCGCCCGGGGGTAGCCGGGGGCTCGCGCATCCGGGCCGCATGCCTGGCTCGCCGTTCTGCCGAAGGTGGATGGGAGTGCGGGTGTTGGGCTTCTGGGTCGCACGTGGGGCCGTATGCGCCCTTACGCATGGCCGCTCGTTGATATCGATGGTTGCCGTTCGCCGCTCACCTATGTGGGCGGCGTTCTTTTTTCGGGCGGGCGGTTGGGTAAAACCGCCTGCTTTCCATAGCTATGGCACTTGCCTGCACAAACGCTCAAATATGGCCGATTATCTCGCAAAACGTCATTTCAAGCGGTATAGTTGCCCAGTGCGGGCTTTGCCCGTGTGCTCGTAGCCAATCCATTGCGGCCCCGCCGCCAGATGAATGGGAGATGCAAGTGTCCGACGTGCAGCGCATCTACAAGTTCGGCAAAGACGCCCAGGGTGTCAACGTCACCGAGGGTTCCTCCAAGGACAACTATATCCTCGGAGGCAAGGGCGCCAACCTCGCTGAGATGGCAAAGATCGGCCTTCCTGTCCCGCCCGGCTTCACCATCACCTGCCAGACCTGCATGGAGTACGCCAACGCCGGCAACGTCTGGCCCGAGGGCGTGCTCGACCTCATCGAGGAGGCCCGCCAGGACCTCGAGGAGCGCGCCGGCAAGAAGCTCGGCGACCCCAAGGACCCGCTGCTCGTGTCCGTGCGCTCCGGTGCCCCGTTCTCCATGCCCGGCATGATGGACACCGTCCTGAACCTGGGCATGAACGACCAGTCGGTGCAGGGCCTCATCGACCAGACCGAGAACCCCCGCTTCGCCTGGGACTCCTACCGCCGCTTCATCCAGATGTTCTCCGACGTCGTGATGGGCGTTGACGCGGACTACTTCGAGAACGCCATCACCGCCCGCAAGATCGCCGCCGGCGTGCGCAACGACTGCGACCTCACCACCGAGGACCTGCAGGCCCTCGTCGACGAGTTCAAGGGCATCTTCACCGCCAACGTCAGCGCCGAGGAGCATCCCCAGCTTGTGGGCGCCTCCGGCAAGGTCGAGTTCCCCCAGGACCCCAGCGTCCAGCTCCTGCTCGCCATCCAGGCCGTCTTCGGCAGCTGGAACAACAGCCGCGCCATCCTGTACCGCAAGCAGAACAAGATCTCCGACGACCTGGGCACTGCCGTCAACGTGATGTCGATGGTCTTCGGCAACAAGGGCAACACCTCCGCCACGGGCGTGGCCTTCACGCGCAACCCCGCCGACGGCACCAAGGAGTTCTACGGCGACTACCTGGTGAACGCCCAGGGCGAGGACGTCGTGGCCGGCATCCGCAACACCGAGCCCATCGAGACCCTCAAGCACACGCCCGGCCTTGAGAAGGCCGGCCAGGAGCTCGAGGACGTCTTCGTGATCCTCGAGAACCACTACCGCGACATGATGGACATCGAGTTCACCATCGAGCAGGGCAAGCTCTTCATGCTCCAGACCCGCGTGGGCAAGCGCACCGCCGCCGCCGCCCTCAAGGTTGCCATCGACATGGTGGGCGAGGGCCTCATCACCAAGGAGGAGGCGCTCCAGCGCGTCGACCCGGCCCAGCTCGACCAGCTCCTGCACCCCCAGTTCGACAAGACCGCCAAGTACGACCTGCTCGCCCAGGGTCTCAACGCCTCCCCGGGCGCCGCTGTGGGCGAGATCGTGTTCTCTTCCGCCGACGCCGTGGCCGCTGCCGCCGAGGGCCGCGACTGCATCCTCGTGCGCTGGGAGACCAACCCCGATGACCTCTCCGGCATGGTTGCCGCTAAGGGCATCCTCACGAGCCACGGCGGCAAGACGAGCCACGCCGCCGTCATCGCCCGCGGCATGGGCGCCCCCTGCGTGTGCGGCGTCGAGAAGCTGAAGATCGACGCGGCCAAGAAGGAGGTCGTGGTCTCCGGCACCGACATCGTGCTGCATGAGGGCGACGTCATCTCCATCGACGGCACCACGGGCGCTGTGGTTCTCGGCGCGGTCAAGCTGGTCGATTCCAAGATCACCGGCGACCTGGAGACCATCCTGAACTGGGCTGACGAGACCCGCAAGCTCGGCGTCGAGGCCAACGCCGACAACCCCGCCGACGCCCAGCTCGCTCGCGACTTCGGCGCCCAGGGCATCGGCCTGTGCCGCACCGAGCACATGTTCCTCGGCGAGCGCAAGCAGATCATCCAGAGCTACATCCTCAGCGAGGACCAGTCCGTGCGCGACAAGGCCTGCGAGGCCCTCTACGAGGCCCAGATTGGCGACTTCCGCCAGATGTTCAAGGCCATGGACGGCCTGCCCGTCACCGTGCGTCTGCTCGATCCGCCGCTGCATGAGTTCCTCGACGACCCCCGCAAGCTCGAGGTGGAGATCACCCGCCTGGAGTGCGCCGGCGCCTCCGACACCGAGCTTGCCGCCAAGAAGAAGCTCCTGCGTCAGATCGACTCGATGATCGAGTGCAACCCGATGCTGGGCCTGCGCGGCTGCCGTCTGGGCTTCGTGTACCCCGAGCTGCCCATCCTTCAGGTCCGCGCCATCGCCATGGCTTGCGCCGAGCTCAAGAAGGAGGGCCTGGACCCCAAGCCCCGCATCATGGTGCCGCTCGTGAGCGTCGCCACCGAGCTCAAGGCCATGCGCGCCTCCATCGAGCAGGTGCTCAAGGAGGTCGGCTCCGCTCAGGGCGTCGACCTGTCCTGGATCCCCGTGGGCACCATGATCGAGCTTCCCCGCGCCGCCGTCACCTCCGACCAGGTGGCCGAGTGCGCCGACTTCTACAGCTTCGGCACCAACGACCTCACGCAGACCACCTTCGGCTTCTCGCGTGATGACGTCGAGGGCAGCTTCATCCCGCAGTATCTCAAGCAGAAGCTCATCACCCGCAACCCCTTCGAGACGGTCGACGACGGCGTGTGCCGCCTCATCAACACCGCCGTCACCCTGGGCCGTCAGACCAACCCCGCGCTTGACCTGGGCGTCTGCGGCGAGCACGGCGGCGACCCGGAGTCCATCCAGAAGTTCTACGACCTCGGCCTGGACTACGTCAGCTGCTCGCCCTACCGCGTGCCGGTCGCCCGACTTGCCGCCGCGCAGGCCACGCTGCGCAGCAAGGTGCGCTAAACTGCGCATGTAAGGCGCTGAGGCGTACCAGTAAGGAGGGCGCATCTCGTGCGGGGTGCGCCCTCCTTTGTATATGAGGGGGTTTGCCGATGCTCAAGGTGATGGACAGGAAGAGCCGCGAGGCCCTGGAGCATGCGACGCTCTCGGAGTGCGCCGCTTTTTCCGACCAGACGCGCGGCAGGTTGCACCCCATGGAGGAAGACCCCTTTCGCACGGCTTTTCAGCGCGACCGCGACCGCATCCTGCACTCGAAGTCGTTTCGGCGCCTTTCGCACAAGACCCAGGTGTTTCTATCTCCAGAAGGCGATCATTTCCGCACGCGTCTGACGCACACGCTTGAGGTTTCCCAGATAGCTCGCTCCATCTGCCGGGGCCTTGCGCTCAATGAGGACCTGACCGAGGCCATCGC
>CAVJGP010000068.1:7754-16078 GCA_963648855.1 Alistipes onderdonkii
ACGAGACTGCGCTAAGGGCGCCGAGCGGGGTTTGTTGCCCGATGCCGCCTTGCCTTACGGCTGGGGAAGCGAGAAATTCTGGCAGAAGCTCCTGCGATGGATAGGGGAGAGGCCGATGGTCTCAATGGCCTCGATATGCTGGGCCGAGCCATATCCCTTGTTCTGCGCGAAGCCGTAGGCGGGATAGGCTGCATCCATCTCGCACATGAGGGCGTCTCGCGTGACCTTGGCCACGATGCTCGCCGCCGCAATGCAGGCAACCTTGGCGTCGCCCTTCACGATACAGGTCTCCTTGGGATGGATGTGCAGGGGGACGCCGTCGATGAGCACGCTGTCGGGCTGCACGCCGGTGGCCTCGATTGCCTTGAGCATGGCTTCATGCAGCGAGGCTGACATGCCGCGTGCGTCGATTTCCTCCGGCGGGATGTGCACGACGGCGTAGGCCACGCAGCGTTGCTTGATTTGCTCGGCCAGAAGTTCGCGCTGTTCGGGCTTGAGCTGCTTTGAGTCATTGATGCCCCAGATGGGGTCGCTCGGGTTGAGCACGACGGCCCCGACGGTGAGAGGGCCGGCCAAGGGCCCGCGTCCCACCTCGTCCACACCGACGACGACGCCATTGCCACCCAGCTCACGCATGGTGTCATACATCGCCAGGACGCGCTCGCGCTCCTTGAGCTCCTTTGCGTGATGCGCCTGTGCGCGTGCGACAAGCGCCTGGACTTGTTTGCGAGGATCCGCACTGTAGGTGGACGCGAAATCAAGCAGCTCGTCAAAGGTGCAGGCGTCGAAGATCTGCTTGATGTGCGCGACGGGTGCAGGCTTGCGCTGAGGTGCAGAGTCTGAGGGAAGCATGGCGGCCTTTCGTATACGAAAAAAGGCGCCGCCCAAATGGACGACGCCTTGAAGTGCGGGGTAAGCGCGAGACTAGCGAACCTCACGCAGGCGAGCAGCCTTGCCCACCTTGTCGCGCAGGTAGTACAGCTTGGCGCGACGCACGTGACCGTGACGCAGGACATCGAGCTTGGCAATCTTGGGGGAGTGCACCGGGAAGGTACGCTCGACGCCAACGCCGAAGGAGATCTTGCGGACGGTGAAGGTCTCGCGAGCACCGGCACCGCTCATGCGGATGACGACACCCTCGAAAGCCTGGATACGCTCGCGGTCGCCTTCCTTGATGCGATAGTGAACCTTCACGGTGTCACCGACACGCATCTTGGGAAGGTCCTCGCGGATTTGCTGGGCCTCAATAGCGCGGATGTAATCCATTCTCTGTTTCCGTTCCTCGAAAGTCGCAAGGATAGGGGATACCTATCCATCATTTACAAGCAGAAAAGTATAAGGCAAACACTTGGGTGGGGCAAGGTCACGACAAAGGCGATTTGCTAAAAAGGGTAAAACCCGCAACCAGCACACATCTAGGGCGCGTCGTCGTGAATCGCGTGAGAGTTTTACCTTAGCACCGGGGCGTCACACGGTGTCGTGATTGTATGAAGAGGAGTCCAGATGGATGCGCTGTCGCCTCGGTGTGATGACTTTAGGGCATCTGCCTGGGGCTTTGCCTTGCGTAGCCACGCTGTTTCCCTTGGGCGGGTGGCCCGTGAGCTGTGATGCGCCTGTAAGGCTGCTGTGACGTCAGCGGCGTCATCCTTAAGGCCAACCGAAGGCCTACGTCTAAGGAGGACGAGATGGGTGCACGCAAGACGAGGGGAAGCAAGCCTGAGGAGTTGGAAGAGCTGGGTGCGGGGTGCTCCGGGCAGGCGGGCGAGGCAAACGAGTGTCCTGGGCAGGCGGGCTCAGCGGTGGAAGGCGAGGGGTGCGAAGTCCCGGATTCGGCAGACGAGGCACAGTCTTGTGAGGGAGACGAGGCTCTGTGTGGCGATGACGCCTCGGATGGCGCGGTCTCTTCGCAATGCGACACCGAGCGGGGGGATGCGGCTGGCGCGTGCGGTGCGGGCAGGCGGCACCGCAGGGGGGAAGGCTACGTCAATGAGCTGGCAGAGGCGACGGCACTCGATGCCCCTGCGCGGGCGGAAGAGAATTCCTTGCCACCTTGGGATGAGGAGGACGCCTACGCTGAAGAGTGGGATGCGTCTGCGGTTATGGTGGACGACGCGGACGCCGACGAGGGTGACCTGCGCATAGGTCTGGAGCATGCCGTGGATGTCAACGTGCCTGATCCGATGCGAGGGCTGACGGGTGAGGAGCGGGCAGGCAATGAGCCGGTAGACAACGATCTGGTGGGCGATGAGCCGGCAGGTGACAATCCGGCAGGCGATGAGCCGGCAGGCGATGAGCCGACAGGCAACGATCCGGCATGCGATGAGTCGGCAAGTGGGAATCCGGCGGGCGATAAACCGGCAGGCCACGACCCGCTAGGTGAGGAATCGACAGACGATGAGTCGGCAGGTGACGATCCGGCATGCGATGAGCTGGCAGTCGACGATCAGGCGGGCGATGAGCTGACAGGTGACAATCCGGCAGGTGACAATATGGCATGCGGCCTGATTGGCGAGGGCGACCCCGACGAAGACGTCGCGCAAGCTCAGGCGCTTTTGGGCGGATGTTGGCGCCAGGACGGCAGTGCGGTGCTCACCTGCCCGGAAAACGACGAGGAGGAGTCTGGCGGCGAGGATGACCTGGGCAGGTTCGACATCCACGACCCCCATCAGCTCGGCGAGCTGGGGGAGCATATCGCCGCGCGGTACCTGCGCATGTATGACTACAAGATTCTCGAACGCAACTATCGCTGTCATCAGGGCGAGGCCGACATCATCTGCACCAAGGACGACTCCATCGTGCTCGTCGAGGTCAAGACGCGCCTGGGGGCCGACGCTCACCCGGAGGACGCCGTCAACGCCTCAAAGCTCCTGCGCTACAAGCGCATCACGCTCGAATATCTCATGAGCCACGAGTGGTTCGAGAACGTTCGGCTCGACGTGCTTGCCGTGAACATCGTCGAGGCGCATCGCGCACAGGTGCACCATTTCGTGGGCGTGTGCGCCTGGGAGGGCTGATGGGCGCCACCTGCTGCGTCAAGACCGCCATGCTTTGGGGCGTCGAGGCGCGCCTGGTGCAGGTCGAGGTCTCGGTAAGTTCGGGGCTTCCGGGCATCGCCGTGGTGGGCAGGGCCGACCTGTCTGTGGGCGAGGGGCGCACCCGTGTGCGCTGCGCCATCTCCGCCGCGGGGTTCGGAAGCCTGAGGAAGTCCGTAACCGTCAACTTGGCCCCTGCCGATGTCAAGAAAACAGGCTCGTCGTTTGACCTTCCCATGGCCGTGGGCATCCTTGCTGCCACGCAGGCCATCTCGCCGGCCGGTCTTGAGGGCTGCCTCATCGTGGGCGAGCTGTCTTTGGAGGGAGACGTGCTGCCCATCAGGGGCCTCATCGCCTATGCGCAGCTTGCCAAACGTGAGGGCCTGCGGCTCATCTGCCCGGCTGGTTCGGGCTTCGAGGCGTTGCAGGATGTGGACGTGCGCTGCGTGTCGAGCCTGGCGGACTTCCATGAGGCGATTCCCTATGTGGGTGAGAGCCCCGCCCTGCCTGTCGCAGGCCAGAGTGCCGCCTGTGCCTCGGCGGACTTCGCCGACGTCGCTGGCCAGGAGCTTGCCAAGCGCGCACTGACCATCGCCGCGGCCGGGGGCCTGGGCATCTTGATGGTGGGGCCTCCGGGCGTCGGCAAGACGATGCTTGCCCGCTGCGTGCCTTCCATCCTGCCTGAGCTTACCGAGGACGAGTACTTCGAGACCGCGCTCATCTACTCGGTGTGCGATGCGGGGTCTCCCTCAGTTGCCGGGCGTATCAGGCCGTTTCGTGCCCCGCATCACACGGTGTCCGCGGCGGGCCTGCTGGGCGGCGGCAAGCCGGTGACGCCCGGGGAGGCGTCGCTGGCCCATAACGGGGTGCTCTTCCTCGACGAGCTGGCCGAGTTCAACCGGATAACGTTGCAGGCCTTGCGCCAGCCGCTTGAGGAGGGGGTCGTGCGCGTGACGCGCGTCGAGGGCACCTATACGTTTCCTGCGCGGTTCCAGCTTGTTGCCGCGAGCAACCCGTGCCCGTGTGGGCATTACGGCGACTCGGCAGGAACGTGCACGTGCTCTGAGACGGCGATTCGCGCGTATCAGGCAAAGCTGGCAGGCCCGCTCATCGACCGCATCGACATGTCGGTGAGGTTGGAGCGCCCCAGCTCGCAGGAGCTGCTTGGGCGCGGCTCATGCACGTCGTCGGCGTCGCTGCGGCAGACGGTCACTGAGACCCGCGAGTTTGCCGCGTGGCGCACGGCGAGGGCGCAGGAGGCGCTGGCCCAGGCCGAGACCCTGCATGGCAAGCTCGCCCAGTCGCTCCAGCAGCTCGAGGCTGACGACGGCGCCATGTCGCTCGTGGAGCAGATGAGCGAGCGCCAGGGCGTCTCCGTGCGGGGCATCTCGTCGCTCGTGCGCGTGGCGCGCGTCATCGCGGACATGGACGGGAGCCTGCCCATAACCGCCGACCATCTGCTTGAGGCTTTTTGCTTTCGTTACGGGGAGGTCGCCCTATGAGTTCCAGCAACCTGTTGGCCGGCCCGCGCCATGAGCTGCACCCGGGTGACGAGCTGTATCCGCAGACGCTGCTCGACATACCCCAGCCGCCTCGGACGCTCTACGTGATCGGCTCCCCGGAGGCCCTCAGCCGCGAGAACGTCTCGGTCATTGGGGCGCGCAAGGCGACCCCCTATGGCATGGCATGTGCGCGGCTTGCCGCGATGACGGCCGTGCAGGCGGGCCTGCAGGTGGTGTCGGGGGCGGCGATTGGGTGCGACCAGGCCGCGCAGCGCCAGGCAATCGCGAAGGGCGGGGCCACGCTAGCCGTGCTGGGGTCGGGGGCCGACGTCGTGTACCCGCTGAACTCGCGTAGCCTGCTCGACTCCATCGTGGCTAACTGCGGGGCCGTGGTCTCCATCCGGCCCTGGGGCACCCCGCCTGCGCGCTGGACCTTTCCCGAGCGAAACTCCATCGTCGCGGCTCTGTCGCGATGCCTGGTCATCAGTGAGGCGGGCATGCCCTCGGGCACGTTTTCCACGGCGCGTTTTGCCGAGGAGTACGGAAGGGAAGTGCTCGTGTTCCCGGGAAGCGTGTTCTCGCCCAACTCCACGGGTTCCAACTACATCATCGCAAGCCAGCCCAACGCCATGCCCATTTGGGACCGCGAGTGCCTGGAGGTGGCTTTCTCGCGCATCTACGGCCTGCTCAGAAGCCCGAGCTCGGCGCGCCCCAAGCATGTGAAGGGCCTGAGCGCGGTGGAGGAGGCGCTGCTCGCGTCGCTGCAGGCGGGCCCCACCGCACCCAGCGAGCTGGCGAAGGTCGTCGAGACCGATGCTCCCTCGCTTTCGCGGACTCTCTCGATGCTCGAGCTTGACGGAAGGGTGGTGAGGTTGCGAGACGGGCGATACAGCCTTTCCGAGCGCGAGTTCTTGTCGCACAATACCTACCGACTGTGAAAAGGTACGCTGCGACGGGAGTTAAGCACATGGATATGGTTCAAGACGGCGTCGTCGTGATCGGCGCGGGCCTGGCGGGGTGCGAGTGCGCCCTCAACCTGGCCAGGCGCGGTGTGCCCGTGACATTGTATGAGATGCGCCCGCACAACGCCTCGCCGGCCCACAAGACCGACCACCTCGCCGAGCTCGTGTGCTCCAACTCCCTCAAGGCCATGCGGGCCGATTCTGCCGCCGGCCTGCTCAAGGCCGAGATCACGCGCCTGGGTTCGGTTCTCATCGGGCTTGCACGTCAGGCGAGCGTGCCGGCCGGGGGAGCGCTGGCGGTGGACCGCGAGGTGTTCTCGTCGCTCGTGGAGCGGGCCGTGGCCGCAGAGCCGCTCATCACCCTCGTGCGCGAGGAGCTGACGGAGCTTCCCGCGCAGGGTCGTGTGGTGGTGGCCGCCGGGCCCCTGTGCTCGCCGGCTCTGGCCGAGCGCATCGAAGGGCTCGTGGGGGGCAAGAAGCTGTCGTTCTACGACGCGGCCGCCCCTATCGTGGACGCCTCGACGCTCGACTTCGATCGCGTTTTCGCCATGTCGCGCTACGACCGCGGCCCGGGCGACGATTACCTCAACTGCCCCATGAACAAGGAGGAGTACGACGCCTTCATCACGGAGCTCGTGGGCGCCCAGAAGGCCATCCTGCGTGACTTCGAGCGCCGCGAGCTGTTCCAGGCCTGCCAGCCCGTGGAGGAGGTGGCACGTACAGGCCATGACGCCCTGCGCTTCGGCGCCCTCAAGCCCGTGGGCATCACCGACCCGGCCACGGGCAGGCGGCCCTGGGCGGTGGTGCAGCTGCGCGCCGAGAACCGTCAGCGCTCCGCGTACAACCTCGTGGGCTTCCAGACGAACCTCACCTGGTCGGAGCAGGCGCGCGTCTTCCGCATGATTCCCGGCCTGGGCCATGCGGAGTTCTTCCGCTACGGCGTGATGCACCGCAACACCTTCATCGACTCGCCGGCGTGCCTTGACTCGACGTTCGCCCTCAAGGACGACCCCCGCATTCGCTTCGCCGGGCAGATCACGGGCACCGAGGGCTACACCGAGGCCATCGCGACGGGGCTCCTCGCCGCCCTCAACACCTATGCGCAGATGCGAGGCGCCGCCATGCCGCAGCTTCCCGCCACGGGCGCGCTTGGCTCGCTTGTGGCCTACGCCACGAACCCCGAGACCGTGGACTACCAGCCTATGCACGTGAACTTCGGCATCGTGCCCGCGCTCGACCACAAGGGCAAGCTTTCCAAGCGCGACAAGTACAAGCTCTACGCCACTCGCGCCGCCGCCGACCTCGACGCCTGGTGTGCAAGCAATGGGGCCGCCCTTGGCATCGACCCAAGCGCCCATATGGAGCTTGTCTGGGGCGAGGATGGGCGATAACAAGCCCAACCCCGGCCGCGACCGGCTCCTTGTGGGGGAGTTCATCGACTATCTTCGGGGCGTGCGCAACTATTCCCCCCATACGCTTGAGGCCTATGAGCAGGACCTCGATTGCTTCCTGGTATGGGCGTCCAACTGCAAGGTGGACGTGTTGCAGGCGGGCCATCGCGACTTCAGGCGCTTCCTGGCGTCGCTCTCAGGCGCGGGCTATGCCAAGACCACCGTCAACCGCCGCCTCTCTGCCGTGCGCACCTTCTACTCCTGGCTTGTCCGTGAGGGCTACCTGGACACCAACCCCGCCGCCGTCGTGGCCAGCCCCAAGCTCCCCAAGCCCCTTCCCCACGTTCTGAGCGAGGAAGATGTGGGGCGCCTTCTTGCCGCGTTGGACACATCAACCCCTGCGGGTCTTCGCGACTCGGCCATGGTGGAGCTGTTCTATGCAAGCGGGGCGCGCATCGGGGAGGTCTCAAGCCTTGACGTCGCCGACATCGATTATTCCGGCAAGAGCGTGCGCCTCTTCGGCAAGGGCAGCAAGGAGCGCATCGTCCCGCTCTACGACGCCGCCCTGATAGCGGTTGACGAGTACGTGCGCTGTGGCCGCCCGGCGCTTCTCGCCAAGGGCTCGTCTTTGACCTGCGAGCAGGCCGAGGACGCCCGGCGTGCGCTCTTCATCAACTCGCGCGGGTCGCGCATGTCCGAGAGCTCCCTGCGGCAGCGCTTCGAGCGCCTGCTCACCAAGGCGGGGCTGTCGGGGATGGCCAGCCCCCACACCATGCGCCACACCTTCGCCACCGAGGTGCTTGAGGGCGGGGCCGACCTTCGCAGCGTCCAGGAGATGCTCGGGCACGCGAGTCTCTCCACCACCCAGATCTACACGCACCTGACCCCCGACCGCCTACGCCAGGCGAGCCTCCAGGCTCACCCACGCGCCTAGCCGCATCTCACAGGAGGAACTTTTCTATGCATGTCGTTTTGTATTCCGACGGCTCGTCGCGCGGAAACCCCGGGCCCGGGGGCTACGGCACGGTGCTGCTCTACACCGACCCGTCGGGAAAGCTGCATACCCTGGAGAAGTCGCAGGGCTACCGCGTGACCACGAACAACCGCATGGAGCTCATGGGCGTCATCGTCGGCCTTGAGTCGCTCAAGCGTCCTTGCAGCGTGGAGGTGCACACCGACTCGCAGTACGTGGTGAAGGCCTTCAACCAGAATTGGATTGCAGGCTGGCTCAAGCGCGGCTGGAAGAACGCGAAGCAGGATCCCGTGAAGAACGTCGACCTCTGGAAGCGTCTGCTCAGCGCGAAGGAGCCCCATGAGGTCACGTTCCACTGGGTGCGCGGCCATGCCGGCCACGAGTACAACGAGCGCTGCGACACCCTCGCCACGCAGGCGGCCGACTCCGGGCGGCTCATAGAGGACGAGGGCTTCGCGGGCTAG
>CAVJGP010000069.1:0-15901 GCA_963648855.1 Alistipes onderdonkii
GCACGCTCTCCGACGCCGCGCCCATCCTGTGGCAGTACGGCGCCCTCGCGCGCCTCAAGAAGGGCGAGCCCATCGACAAGCTCCTCGTGGGCGGCTACTCCACCATCTCGCTGGGCTACGCGGGCCTGTACGAGTGCGTGAAGTACATGACGGGCAAGTCGCACACCGACGCCGAGGCCACGCCCTTCGCCCTCGAGGTCATGCAGCACATGAACGACAAGTGCAACGAGTGGAAGGCCGCCACCGACATCGACTTCTCGCTCTACGGCACGCCGCTGGAGTCCACCACCTACAAGTTCGCCAAGGCCCTGCAGCGCCGCTTCGGCGTGGTGGAGGGCATCACCGACCACGGCTACATCACGAACAGCTATCACGTGCATGTCAGCGAGCAGATCGACGCCTTCACCAAGCTCAAGTTCGAGAGCGAGTTCCAGCGCCTGTCGCCGGGCGGCGCCATCAGCTACGTCGAGGTACCCAACATGCAGGACAATCTCGAGGCTGTCATCGCGGTGCTCCAGTTCATCTACGACAACATCATGTACGCCGAGCTCAACACGAAGAGCGACTACTGCCAGGTGTGCGGCTTCGACGGCGAGATCCAGATCGTGGAGGACGACGGCAAGCTCGTGTGGGAGTGCCCCAAGTGCGGCAACCGCGACCAGGCCAAGCTGAACGTGGCACGTCGTACCTGCGGTTACATCGGCACGCAGTTCTGGAACCAGGGGCGCACTGAGGAAATTCGCGATAGGGTTTTGCACCTGTAAGGCTCCCGTTGGGGGCGGGGGCTTTGCCCCGTGCTCAAACAGTCCTCGTACCGAGGGGTAGGGGGCCGAATCCGCTTATGCATGCAGGCATGCAACGCGCCTTCGGCCCCCACCCCTCACTGCGGAACTGCGCGCGGGACAAAGCCCCTGCCCCTCTGCGCGTTTTTGGCGCAGGAAACCATAGGGGGCGTTAAGGGCTGCGGCCTCGCGCGGTTTTCGAGTCACTCGCAACCTATACTGGATGCGTGCTCGTAGTTCGCGTGCGCCAGGCTTGGGGAGAAGCCTCTGGCGCAGTTTTTCGCCGCTGGTCTTGCGGCGAAACTGTTTGAGCACAGAGGCTTCTCCCCAAGCCCCGAGAAAGGCAGTCTCCCATGAACTACGCCACCATCAAGTATTTCGACATCGCCAATGGGCCGGGGGTGCGCACGACGCTCTTTGTCTCGGGGTGCCGCGTGCACTGCCCGGGGTGCTTCAACGAGGTGGCGTGGGACTTCCAGGCAGGCGAGCCGTTCGATGAGGCGGTGGCGCAGCGCATCTGGGCGAGCATGGAGGCGCCCTGGGTGGAGGGCCTCACGGTGCTGGGCGGAGAGCCCTTCGAGCCGGAGAACCAGGCGGCGCTCGTGCCGTTCCTGCAAGAGACGCGCCGGCGCTATCCCGCCAAGGGCATCTGGTGCTTCACGGGCTACCTGCTCGACCGCGACATTCTGCCTGCGAGTGGTCGCAAGCGCACGCAAGACACCGACGCCATGCTCGCATGCTTGGATGTGCTGGTAGACGGGCCTTTCCTGCAGGCCGAGCACGACATCTCGCTGCGATTCCGCGGCTCGGCCAACCAGCGCATCATCGATGTCCCCGCCACTGTCGCCGCTTGGCGGGCGTCCCTCTCCCGCAACGAAGACCCCTCGATCTTCTCCCCTGTCATCTGGCATGACCAGAAACTCTACGAGACCAGGGGGATGTAGGGGGCGAGAAAACAAGCGGGGCCGCCATGCTTCACCAGCCCATCTGCTCCTTAACCTTCGTAGCGCTCGTAATATCCGTGCGAAGAGAATGCGTACTGGGCCGCCGTGCCCTTGAAGATCCTCTCAGGGACAAAGGCGAAGCAGCCTATGGCGGCGATGACGGCTAGGCACATTGCGATGTCGGCACCCGTTATCGTCATCTCTGCCAGCGTGGGCACCGCCAACACGAACAGCACGGCGAATCCGAAGTATGCCGTCATGGAGCCGGGGCCGTAGATGGTCGTCTTGCCTTGCGCGCGATACTTCAGGTAGGCGCGGATTCCGAAATAGGTGTGCACGGTCGCCTCAAGCAGCGCGAAGCCGGCTGCGCCCATGACCACCCCTGCGGGGGCAGAGCCTGCGGTGCATGCAAAGACAATCGTGAGCGTGCCAAGCATCAAGGTCGTGAGCAGGACAGTGAACATGTCGGATGCGCGGTTCATGGGGCTGTGGCTTGGCTCCTGAGACCCATACATGAACGTGTTGTATTGGAATGCGAAACCGCCCGGGAACAGCCATTCCTCCGTTGCGTGGATGGGGACAAGCGTTGCGACGGCGCAGAGCAGCTTGAGTGAGGGCTGCCATGTGCCCCAGTTGACGAGCATGGCTATGAACAACGCGGCGCTGATGCACAGCGAGACGATAAGCCAGGGCTTTTTGCACCAGCGGTCAAGGGCGGATAGAGGTTGAGCGGCTGTCTTGCAGGTGCTCACGGGCTTTCTCCTATCTTCTTTCTACGTGTACGTATGTGTACGCGAAAGCCGACCCGTGTGTTGCTCCACATGGGCCGGCTCGCAATGCAATGTGCAGGTAAGATCTGCGCTACTTGTCGGTGTTGGAGTAGGGGATGCCGTACGAGACGCCGGACGTGCCGTAGCCCAGGTCACCATAGATGGTCAGCGGGTCGACGAACAGGGGCTTGGTGGACTGATCGTACTCGGGGTTCTCCCAGCCGTCGGGTAGGGTCAGGCGGTGGCAGGTGTTGCACATGAGCACGGGCGCGACGGCGTTATCGGAGGTGCCGTCGGTGGTCGCGCCGGCGTCGGAGCTGGAGTCGCCAGCCTCGGCGGCGCCGCGATGGCAGTCGGTGCAGGCAAAGTCGTAGTGGCCGGCGTGCGGGTCGAACAGGAGCTTGCCGCCCTCGTCGAGCAGCACCTCGATGCCGGCGTCCTTGAGGTCGGAAAACGTCGCGCCCGAGGCGATGAGGGCCTCGGCGGTCGCCTCGTCACCATACAGCTTGTCGGTGACGTTGAGATAGGGGTTCTCAGCGGTGGCGTCCTCAGCCGTTGTCTCGTCGGCGGAGGCGTTCGTGGCGGCAGCGTCTGCGGAGGCGGTTGCCTGCTCGGCGTTGGCGTCGGGCACGGTGCCGGCGTTCAGCGCGAAGACGCCAAGGCAGCCGGCGAGTGCGAGAGCGCAGCCTGCGCCAGCAAGCAGGCGGGTGTGTGCATGAGTCATGGAAGACTTCCTTCCTGGTCGAATCTCTTTGGAACAATCCTCGGAACCGCTGATACTGCGTTGCGCTCAGGCTCATGTACGCCCAGTACACAACGCCCGCGCGCGCCTTGTCTCAGCGATTTCTGGTTTTGCTATAAATCCCGATGACATGGGCCCGTGGCCCTGGACGGTTGCTTTTGGAGCAGAGGGGGCTCCAGAGGTGCCAGACGCTAGAGGTATTCCTCGCCCAGCATGTCCTTGACGGCAATCCATCCGAATGTCTGGCCGTGACCGATGCCGCTACCGGGCATGTTCGACGGATAGACGTGCCCGTAGAACGAGCCCGCGGTGTTGCCCGCCGCGTACAGGCCGGGAATCGGCACACCCTTTGTGTTCACGACGTTGATGTGGTCGTCGATCTTGAGACCGGCGCGCGTCGAAGTCATGGACACGCCCATTTCGGCGACATAGAACGGCGGGGTGTCGATGGAGGCCAGGTACTTGGGGTTCTTGAGGAACTGACGGTCCTCACCAGCGGCGCAGGCGTCGTTGTAGACCTGGATGGTCTCGGCGAACACGTCGGGGTCGAACCCTTCGCCCTCGCATAGCTCTTCCAGCGAGTCGTACTTGTGGATAAGGCCCTCTTCCACCTCGCGGTCCACCTCTTCCTGGGTGTTGATGGCCATAAGGTCGTACTCGGTGTAATCGAAACTCTGGTACTTGTCGTGCCATGCGCCGTCGAAGATGCCATAGACGCGGCCGTTGGGTGTGGAGAGGATGACGTGGCTGTACGACTGGAACACCATGTCCTCGGTGCCCACTCGCCGCCCGCTCATATCGACATCGAGCCCGGGCAGGCATGCCACGGCCGGGCGCCACGTGACGTCCTGCACGGCGGCAAGCACCGGGTTCTCACTCGGCAGGGGACGCATGTCGATGCGATTCGTGGCGGTGTGCATGGGGAAGAGGTCGCCGCCCGCATAGTCATCCATGTCGGCCCCGACCCACATGCCCATCATATGGCCGTCGCCCACGTCATTGGGCTCGCACATGGTGTCGCAAATCTTGAGCAGCGTGGGGTTGAACGCGCGGATCATCTCCTCGTTCATGCCAAAGTCGCCCGTGGCAAGCAGCACGCCCATCTCGGCGTTGTAGCGCACGTACGACCCATCCTCGCGCTGGGCGATGACGGCCTCGACGCGACCCTCGGTGCCGTTGGCGACGCCGCCGCGTACAAGCTGACGGGCCGGTGTGTGGAACACGTACTCGACGCCGGCCTCTTTTGCCATGTCAACGATGGCTTCTGCCCAGTCCCAGTTGGAACCCTCGACGGTAATCTTGCCCGTGCCCGGCTCGCCGAAGAAGATGGGCGTGGGGTACTCGGTCCAGAACTGCACCCCGCCGTTGCCCTGGGCAAAGCTCGGCACGCTGGGGATGAGGATGGCGCCGACGCTGTTCATCTGCTTCTCGAGCCAGTCGATGAAGGGGGCGGAGTTGTCGAAGAAGCGGGCGTAGAGGGAGAGACGTCCCTGGAAACCGTTGGTGATGTTCCAGAAGTCGCGCAGCGTCTCGGTGCGGTCGAACTCGATACCGGCCTCCTTCTGGCAGCGCGCGTTGAAGCCCATGGTGTGCAGGCGCTTGTTCATGACCTTGCCGGACTTCTCAAGGACGACGACCTTGGCGCCTTGCTGGGCCGCGTACAGAGCGGCCGGGCCCGATGCGATGCCGGCACCGCAGATGACGATGTCGTAGTCGTAGGTCTCGGTAATCTGATCGTCGGTGATGGGCGCAGGCGGTACCTCCCATGTCCATGTGGGCTGATAGTCACCGTTGGCGTTCGCCTTCATCGCTTCGGCGGTCGGTGCGGTCTCTTCTGCCGAGGCCGTTGAAGCTGCGCCGGCGGCAACGGCTGCCCCTGCAAGTGCGGCGCTTCCGGTCAGAAAGCTGCGTCGTGTAAGATCCATAGCTCCCCCTTTGTCTGCGTGTCCTGGCCCCGCCTCTCTGCGGAACCTGAACCTAGGGTAGGGCCTCTCCGCGCTATGCCCCAAAGACTGAAATTGCATGTGGGTCATCTCTGGTTTTGCGGGTACCCATAAGGTATTCTTATGGGGCTCTGAAGCGGGAATCGGGAGCCGGAGGCCGCCCTGACACGGCTTTCGTAGGTCGCTGGGATGGGGGAGTGTCGTGAGGACCGAGTACCTCCGGGAGTTCTTGGCTGCTGCCTCTGCGGGAAGCTTCACTGCTGCGGCCAAGCGCCTGTACATGAGCCAGCCGAAGATGAGTATGCACATTGCCGCTATGGAAAGCGAGCTGGGGTTTGCCCTGTTTGACCGTACGGGCGGTCTGAGCCTGACGCGCGAGGGCGAGTTGTTCTACGAGCAGGTGTCCGAGCTCATCGACTCCTACGATGGGCTTGTGCAGCGCTGCCGCGACTTGGCGAAGACCTCGCTGTCTCGTTTGGTATTCGGCGAGTTCTCCATGGCGGATATGTTCCCGCCCCGGTCGCTGTCGCGGTTCAGGCGCGTGTGCGCCGAGCTGTCTGCCGACGAGCGTTTTGAGGTGGTCACGCGGCCGCTTGACAACTCCCGCACGATTGCCGAGTCGTTTGAGGCGGGCTTGTGCGATGCGTCGTTTCGCACGTGTTGTATGGAGCAGGCGGCCTCAGAAGTGGTTGAGCTCGACGATGGCATGAGCGTGTTGCCGCTGGAGATGGACCCCATGGTGGCGCTTGTGCGTCCGGGACACCCGCTGCTTGCCTGCGGGTATGTGACGCCGGCCGATGTCGCTGCCTATCCGGTGATGCTTTCGAGCTTGCCGTCGATGGAGACGTACAACTCGACCCGTCGCGACTTCTTTGCCGCCCATGGGTGCCGCCCTCGCTATCGCACGCGCTCCGCCGGCACGCCTGCCGCCCTGGTCAAGCCAGGGACGGGGTCTGACGAGGTGACGCTTGTGGCGACCTCCTACAGCGGGTCGAGCTCGCTCGTAGTAAGCCGCGACGCCGAAATCGTCGAAATCTCCGACACCCACGCCCAGTCCTGCTTCTGCCTCTGCTTTCCCACTCACACCCACAACAAAGCCGTCCTCGCCCTCGTAGACGCAATGCGGGGGTAGGGCGGGGGTGGCATTGTCCTCATATTAACTCGGATAAAATCGACTCGGGTGAAACCGAGTTAAAACTTGAACGCGACAATTCTTCTCCTATAATTAACTCGGATAAAACCGAGTCGGAAGGAATCGAGTCATGGAGTTCATTGGGCGCGAGGCGGAGAGGAAGAGGCTCAGGCGCCTGTTCTGCCAGGAGGGGCAGGGGGTTGCACTGGTCTATGGGCGTCGTCGTGTGGGCAAGAGCGAGCTCATCAAGCAATGCCTGCGCGAGAACGACGCGCTCGCCGTCTACTATGAGTGCAAGCAGACGTCGGAAGCCAACAACGTTGAGAGCCTGGCATCGCTTGTGTCGGAGTGCCTGGGATATCCGCCCTTGGCGTTCTCGGGCATTGAGGATATGCTCAGGTTTGTGTTTGAGCAGGCCAAAGAGCGCGACCTTGTTTTGGTGCTCGACGAGTACCCGTATCTGCGAAAGACGCTCGCCGGGCTCGATAGCGTCCTGCAGTCGCTCATCGACGGCTATAAGGACACCTCGCATCTCAAACTTGTCCTGTGCGGCTCGTACATCGATGTCATGAAGTCGCTGCTTGAGGCGCAAAACCCGCTGTATGGGCGTGTCGATGTGACGATTGATCTCAAACCGATGGACTACTACGACTCAGCGCGGTTCTACCCGTCGTTTTCCGATGAGGATAAGGTGCGGCTCTTCAGCGTGTTCGGGGGCATTCCGTATTACAACTGCTTGATAGACCAGGGGCTGTCAGTTAAGGAGAACCTGCTGGAGCTCATTGTGGAGCCTGGCGCGAGGCTTGAGAACGAGGTGCCCATGTACCTCGGTATGGAAATCGCCAAGATAGCCAATGCGAACGAGGTGTTTGGCGCACTTGCCCAGGGATATTCGAGGTACAAGGACATCATGGACCAATCGCATGTCTCAAGCGGCCCCGCGATGGTCGATGTGCTCGACAAGCTGATGCGAATGGAACTGGTGCAAAAGCAGGCTCCCATCAACGACCCTGAGAACAAGCGGCGTTCGAGCTACCGAATCATGGACGGCCTGGCGTCGTTTTACTACCGGTATGTGTTCCGCTATGCCTCGCAGCGCAGCTTTATGGACGCCGAGGCGTTCTGCGCGCGCTACATCGAGGAAGATTTTGAGACGCGCTATGTGCCCCATGCATTTGAGGATGTATGCCGCCAGTATCTCATTCGGCAAAACAAAGCTGGTAAATTGCCCGAGATGTTCGACCTCATTGGCAAATATTCTTATGATGATCCGGTGCGCAAGTGCAACGGAGAGTTCGATGTTGTCACACACGACCCGAACGGCTACATCTTTTACGAGGCAAAGTTCCGCACGACCCCTGTTACCGCGGCCATGGTTGCAGAGGAAGTCGCTCAGGTGCAGGCAACGGGCCTCGACTGCTACAAGTACGGCTTCTTCTCACGCTCAGGGTTCACGGCCCAGCCCGATGAGCGGACTGTCCTCATCGACCTCAGGGAGATGTACGAGGGGATATAGGACGGCCGAACCGGGGGCTGGGGCTGCGCGCGGGCGGCCGGTTGGGTTGCCCAAAGGGCCGTCCAGACATACAGCTCTTCGTCAGGAAATGAATGAGCACAGGCTTTTTTAAAGCCTGCTCTGAACTGTAATGGGGGCCGTGAGAGGGACGCCGGGGTGCGAGTTGAAATGAAGGCATGGCTTGCTTTGCGCTGCTCACTTCGATCATAAGAAGCTTGAAGGTTGTTCCCAGAACCTGCCTAGGGGGAAATCGCTCTCTAGGCAGGTTCTTTACTGTTGGCGGCTATCTTGGTGGGCAAAGGGTAGGTGCGAGCGGGAAGGAGGGGCTATGGGTGGCGTGCCGGCGGGAGCCGAGCGCTCCAGTGTGTTGGAGGCGCACGGTGTGCGCGTCATAGGCGGCAAAAAGACGTTGCTTGAGGGGTTTGACCTGGTGTTGAGGCCGGGCGAGGTGCATGCCTTGGTCGGCAGGAACGGGGTGGGCAAGTCCACGCTTCTCAAGGTGCTCGCGGGCATGCGGGCGCCGAAGTCTGGAGAGGTTCGGGTGCAAGGGCGTCTCGGCGCCCTGATAGGGGAGCCGTCCTTTCTGCCGGAGCTCTCGGGGCGGGCCAACGTGGAGTACCTCGCCTATGCGCTGGGCGTCGCCGACCCCGCGAAGGAGGCGCGGCGCATCCTCGACCTCGTCGGCCTCGATGAGGATGCCCGTGAGGACATTGCCGGCGACTATTCCGAGGGGCAGAAGCAGCGGCTGGGAATCGCGCTTGCCCTGGTCGGCGACCCTGATGTGCTGCTGCTCGACGAGCCGTTCAACTTCATCGACCTGGAGGGGGTCGGCTCCATACGGGAGGCCCTGCGCCGGCTTGTCGCAAAGAGGGGAGTGGCCATCCTCATCGCGTCTCACGTCTGCGACCACGTGGTGGGCTTTGCGGACTGCTTTTCCTTTATCGCGGGCGGGCGCCTCACGGCTCGGGCAAACGCCCAGGAAATCGACAAGATGTGCGAGCGATACGTCTTGCTGCAGACGCAGGAGCCGGAGCGGGCCTTGGCGGTGCTTGAGCAGAGCGGGGCGGGTCTGCATTCCATGCTGGACAAGGCGGGCGGCATACGCATCCATGCAAAGACACTGCCGACGAAGGTACTGCAAGACCTGGCACGGGCGGGCGTCGCCGTGGGTGAGATCCGCTCCTATGGGGAGTCGTACGAAGAGCTGTTCCGCAGGCTCTCTGAGCAGGGAAGGTGATGGCAGATGCTTTCGATGTTCAATGTCATGGCAGCACTGCGGTATCGTCTGAAGGCTGGCTTTTGGCCGCTGTTTCTCGCCTTGGCCACGGTTGTCATCGCTGCCTTCGGCGCATGGAACCAGCATGTTTCGTATGAATCGGCTCAAGGCGCACAAGAAGGCGCGCCCGCCCTGTTGCCCTTGATCGGGCTGTCATGTCTCATCTTGAGCGTGCTGGCCTGCAACGCGCTCCTCCGTAGCTTGGTGAGCAAGGCGGATTCCAACATGCTGAGGTCGAAGGCCGACCGGCTCGTGTATGCGTCTGCCCACGTGCTGATGTCTCTGGGTATCTCGGTGGCCACCGTTAGCCTGAGCGTCGCCACCGGTCTGGCGGCGCACGTCCTCTTCGGGATGCCTCTGGACGGGCTGGGCTTGCCCTGGGTGCTGGCGTGGATATGCCAGGCGGCGCTGGTCATGTGGTCAGAGTGCCTGGTGGGACTCTGCGTGGGGTACGCGTGCCGACGCCCGGGGCTCCCGACGCTTGTCATGGTGCTGGTGTCGGTCGGTGTCCCGGGAACTGCCCTGGCCACCCCCTTTATGGCGGCCGGCGCCACGGACATCGGTTGGTGGCTTGCGCACCACCAGCCAAGCGCCTGGTTCACCTCGCTTGGGCAAGATGTGCTGCTTGATGGCGTAAGCCTTGCCGTGCTGGCGCTGTCCTGCGCTGTGCTCGTCGCGTTGCTCATGGTTGTCTCTGCGCGCCGCAAGCTCAAGTAGGGAGGCATCGTGGACGCTTCTGTGTGGCTTGTCGTATGCCTGGCGCTGGCGGCCGTGTCGGGCGTCTGCGCATACAAGTGCCTTGTGTATGCAACGTCGCTCGACAGGCTCATCGAGCAGCTACGTCAGGTGAACGAGGGCGAGCGTTGCGCCCTCGAGGTGCATGCACGGCAGCGGCGCGTTGTCGAGGTCACGCGGCTGCTCAACGACGGGCGCGAGCGCAGCCTCGCGCTGCTCGACGCGAAGGACGACGAGCTCGAGCGGCTCAACGACGAGCTCGCCTTCTTCTCGCATGACATCCGCACCCCCGTTGCCGTGATACAGGGGTATATGGAGCTGCTCCAGGCCGACGGGGACGAGGGCAACCGACGCATGTACCTCGGCAGGATTCGGGAGAAGCTGGCTGTGATGCGCACGATGATCGACGAACTGTGCGACTACGCGCTCATCGTGGCAGGTAGCGAGGCTCCCGCATGCAAGGACGTCGTGGTCTACGACCTGCTGTGCTCCGTGCTGGCCGACCACTACGGGGCTTTTGCGGCGAAGGGATGGGAGCCGTGCCTCGAGTTCGACGACGAGGCGTATCGCGTGAGGTGCCCTGAGACAGACCTGCGGCGAGTGCTGACGAACCTGGTGGGCAACGTGGTGAAGTACGGCACCGGGGCGCCCCATATCGCCTTGCGCGGCAGCACGCTGCATATCTCGAATGCGGTGGCGAACCCCGACGGCATCGACACGGCGAGGATGTTCGAGCGCTTCTGGCGTGCCGACACGGCCAGGGCGGGGCGCGGCAACGGGCTGGGCCTTGCGGTGGCGCGGGTCTTGTGCGAGCGGATGGGGGTGCGTATCGAGGCCGGCCTGCAGGCGGGGGTGCTCGACGTGACGCTGACCTTTCCCAAGCAGGGGCAGGCCGCTAAGCCTTCGACAGGGCAAGCCTGAAGCCGATACCCCAAACTGTGTCGATGTAGACGTCGGTACCGCTTTGCCGCAGCTTGGTGCGGATGTTGGCGATGTGGGCGTCGGCGGTCTTGTTGCTCGGGGTGCGTCCGTCGTCGTGGGCGGCGTTGGCAATCTCGCTGCGCGTGAAGACGCGCCCGGGGTGCCGCACGAGCATCTCCACAATCTCGAACTCCGTGCGCGTGAGCCTCAAGGGCGCCCCGTCCACAAGGAACTCCCGCGAGACGGGGAGCAGGGTCCAGCGGCCGAACGACAGCCTCCCGTCGCCGCCGCAGGTGGTGGGGGCGTCCGTCGTCGTGGCTCGGCGCAGACAGGCTTCGATGCGTGCCAGGAGCTCCTCGAGCTCGAAGGGTTTGACCAGGTAGTCGTCAGCCCCCATGCGCAGCAGCCCTACCCTGTCGGCAAGAGCCGCCTTGGCCGACGTCACGATTATCGGCACGTGGGAGGTGGTTCGGAGCTTGGCGATAAACTCCTCTCCCGAAAGGCCGGGCAGCATGAGGTCGCACACGATGACGTCGAAGGCGGGCCTGCCTGCGACGGCTCCAAGGCAGCGCAGGGCCGCCTCGGAGCCGGAATACGCCTGGACGCACGCGTAACCATGAAGCCGCAGGTAGGCGGCAACGATGTCGGACAAGTCGACGTCGTCTTCCACGATGAGGACTGAAACGGGTCGGGCCATGCTCACTTGCCACCTCTTATCTTGAAGGGATGCTGGTTGTTCCAAGTGGTTACGCATTGCTTGCTGCAATGAGCGTTGTGACGGGCGGCGGCTGTGGTCAGGTGCCCGCCGGGCATGGCCCGCGGTGTCCCAGGCCGCATGTGATGTGCCGTGCAAGTTCCTGAGATTTGTGGCCTGTACGGCACATCTTGGCTTGCCTACCCCACGCTCACCTCGCCGGCGAGGACGCGCTTGTAGTCTTCGCGGTTGGCCTTGAGGAGCTGGGGGATGGGGAGCTCGTAGGGGCAGCGGGTCATGCACAGGCCGCACTCCACGCAGTCGTCCACCTTGGCCATCTCGGCCTGCCAGTGCTCGGAGAGCCAGGCAGCCGAGGGGGCGCGGCGCAGCATGAGGCTCATGCGCGCGCACTGGTTGATGGTGATGTGCATGGGGCAGGGCATGCAGTAGCCGCAGCCTCGGCAGAAGTTGCCCGTGAGCTCGGCGCGCTCGGAGGCGATGAAGGCGCGGGTCTCGTCATCGAGGGAGGGCGTGGCCTCGCCCATGTAGGAGAGCCACTCGTCGAGCTCGGAGTCCTTCTGCACGCCCCAGATAGGCACGACGTTGTCGAACTGGGTCATGTAGGCCATGCAGGCACGGGAGTTGTGCAGCAGGCCGCCTGCCAGGCCCTTCATCGCGATGAAGCCCATGTTCGCCTCGGCGCAGGAGCGCACGAGGGCCTCCTCGCGCTCGCTTGCCAGATACGACAGGGGGAACTGCAGCGTCTCGTACAGGCCGCTCGCCACGGCCTCCTCGGCCACGCCCACCTTGTGCGCGGTGATGCCGATGTGGGCTATCTTGCCCTGCTCCTTGGCCTGGAGCATCGCCTCGTACATGCCCGTGTCGTCGCCGGGCCTGTACACCTGCGAGGCGCAGTGGAACTGGTAGATGTCCACATGGTCGGTCTTGAGCAGGTCAAGCGAGGTGTGGAGCTGGTCCCAGAAGGCCTCCGGCGTGGTGGCCTGGGTCTTGGTGGCGATGAAGACCTTGTCGCGCATGCCCTCGAAGGCAAGGCCCATCTTCTCCTCGGAGTCGGAGTAGGCGCGGGCCGTGTCGAAGAAGGTCATGCCGCCCTCGTAGGCCCGGCGCAGCAGGTGGGCGGCGTCTTGGGGGCTGATGCGCTGGATGGGCAGGGCGCCGAAGCCGTTCTGCGGCGTGGTGATGCCGGTGGAGCCGAGCGTGATGGTCTTCATGGTGGGTTCCTCTCCCGTGTCCCAAAACTCATGGTCGAAAGGGTACCATCACCTCGTTTGCCATGTATGGAGAGCGCGGCGGAAGGAGGACGATATGGGCGGGAACGCACGGCGCATGTCGGCCCTCGAGGTGGCGACCTACGGCCTGCTCGCCGCGATAGCGCTCATCTTTGGCTATGTGGAGGCCGTGGTGCCCCTGCCCGTGGCCGTGCCGGGCATCAAGCTCGGCTTGGGCAACATCGTGGTGCTCTTCACGCTCGCCGGTTTCGGGGTGCGCCCGGGGGCGTGCGTGGCGCTCGTGAAGGTGGTCGTGTCGGCGCTGCTCTTCGGCAGCCCCTATATCGCGCTCTACAGCGCGGGCGGCGCGATCCTGTCCTTCGCGGCGATGTGGGCGGCGCTGTACTCGCGCAGGCTTTCCATCGTGGGCGTGTCGATGATCGGCGGCGTGGCGCACATGCTGGGGCAGCTCGCGGTGGTGACGTTCACCTTCTCGCCCTACGTTGCCCTGCTCTACCTGCCTGTTCTTGTGATTGCCGGTCTGGTGTGCGGCCTGTTGACGGGATATGTGTGCCGCCTGGTCATCCGCACGTGCGGCCGGTCGGGCCTCTTTGCCAAGCGGGCCCGGGAGCTGGCGCGTCGCACGAACGCCGCCGGCGCTAAGGGAAACGGAGCCGAGTCCGATGCGTAAAGGGATGAGGGGAACGACCGGGTGCGGCGGGGCCGGTGTGGGTGCCGGCCTGGGACGTCGCGAGTTCTGCGGGCTTGCCGCTGGGGCCGCCTGCGCGGCGCTTGTGGGCCTTGCGGGCTGCGGCCAGCAGGAGGGTCAGGGCGAGGACGGCGAGCAGAGCGCGGCGGACGAGGGCGGCGAGGCGGGGGAGGCCGGGGAACAGGATGCGTCCGACAGCTCAGCCGCCCCACAAAGCGCCTCGTCAGACCCCGTGAAGGCCTCGACCTTCGCCTTCAACACCCTCGTCAACATTACGGCCTACGGGGTTGAGCAGGACGTGGTGAGCGAGTGCGTCAAGGCGTGCGCCACCTACGAGGACCTCTTCTCTGCCCGCAAGGAGGGCACCGACATCGCCCGCGTGAACGAGGCGGCTGGCAAGCCTGTGGAGGTGAGCGCCGACACGGCCGACCTGCTCGCCTCGGCGCTGGACTACGGCCGCCAGACCGGGGGCGCCTTCGACGTCACCATCGGCGCGGTGAGCCTGCTGTGGGACTTCGTTGAGGGCGTGAAGCCTTCCGACGAGGCCATCGCCGAGGGCCTCAAGCACATCGACTACACGCAGGTGGGCCTTGACGGCACCATGGTCACCATGGGCGACGCACAGGCCAAGCTCGACCTGGGCGGCATCGCCAAGGGCTGGATCGCCGCGCGCCTGGCCGAGCGCCTGGGGGAGGCGGGCTGCACGAGCGCCCTCATCGACCTGGGCACCTCGAGCGTGTACGCCCTGGGCACCAAGCCCGACGGCAGCGCGTGGCGCGTGGGCCTGCGCGACCCGAAGGACTCCATGAGCTCGCTTACAGGCGTGGTGGAGATAGCCGACGAGGCCATCACCTCCAGCGGCCTGTACGACCAGAAGTTCGAGCAGGACGGCGTCACCTACTGGCACATCCTCGACCCCAAGACGGGCTATCCCGCGCAGACCGACATGCTCGGCGTCACGCTCATCGGCACCGACCCCATGCAGGGCGACGCCCTCTCCACCACGCTTTCGGTGATGGGCATCGAGGAGGGCACCGCCTGGATCGAGCAGAACCATCCCGAGCTGGCGGCGATGCTCGTGAACGCCGACGACGAGGCCACGTTCGTCAACGGGTTCGAGTCGCACGGATATGCGCCCGTTACGACCTCGTCATCGAAGTAGGGCTGTCATGGCCAGGAAGCAGGAGCAATCGGAGAAGTCGGGCGCGTCGCAGCTGGGAAAGTCGCAGCTCACGTGGGACGGCGGTCGCAGCGGAAGGCCTGCGCCGGCTTTCGAGGAGGCGGCGTGCGGCGAGCGCGGCTGGGGTATCCGCCCGGCCGACATCGCGGTCATCGCCTGCGTCGTTGCGCTCGCGCTCGCCGTGTGCCTGGTGCTCTGGGGCGTCTACGGCGTGCAGGGCATTCCCGGCGTGGGGCAGGGGACGCCCGCTCAAGATGCCACTGACGGCAGCGCCACCCAGACGCTTCAGACCGATGCCGGCTCCTCGGGGCAGGCTGTTGACGCCGGCGCTGCCGACGCCATTGCGGGCTATGCCGTGGTCCAGAACAGCGAGGGCTTCTACCAGGCGCTTCCTCTCGACAAGGACGCGACCGTCACTGTGGAGAGTGCATTGGGTACCAACGTGGTGGAGGTACGCGACGGCCAGGTGCGCGTGCGCGAGGCCGACTGCTCCAACCAGGCCTGCGTGAACCAGGGCTGGGTTTCCGGCCAGGGGCAGACCATCGTGTGCCTGCCCCACAAGCTCACCGTGCAGCTCGTGGCCGACCCGGCCGACGCGTCGCCGCTGAGCTAGGGGATTTGCGGGCGCCCGAGTCTGGGTCGCCCCCGCCGCGCTCGTCGCATAAACGAAAAACGCCCGGTAGGCCTAAGCCTCCCGGGCGTTCAAATTTCAACTGGTGCGCCGTCAGGGATTCGAACCCTGGACCTTGGGATTAAGAGTCCCCTGCTCTGGCCAGCTGAGCTAACGGCGCAACGCGAGGAAGTACTGTACTCGTTCACTGTCCCCGGCGCAAGCAGATTCTCGCCTCTTCGCGGTTTGCACAAACTTCGCCGTAAACTTCACCACAACTTGCCTACGCCGCGCCAACCTCCTCGCTGCCATTCTGCCCCTCATCCCCGCCAACCCGCAGCCTTCTCTTGCCTGCCACCCAGCGGTCGAGTGCGGCGAGGATGCCGGGCAGGAAGATGAGGATGAGCAGGATGGTGCAGGCCGCGCCGATGGAGATGGTCTGGCAGATCTGGCCGATGGTGGGGTCGGTGCCGAAGAGGGCCACGGCGCCCGTGACGAGCACGATGATGAGCCCGCTCGTCATCACCGTGTGGATCGAGCGCTCGTAGGCGCTGGTCAGCGCGTCGAGCGGCGCCAGCGTGGTACGGGCGTCGCGGTAGTTGCTCGTGAAGAGGATGCCGTAGTCCACCGTGGCTCCCATGAGGATGCACTGCACGATGATGAGGGCCAGGTAGTAGATGCTGTAGCCCTGCAGGGCCGTGGCGAGCACGGTGAGGTA
>CAVJGP010000070.1:0-15888 GCA_963648855.1 Alistipes onderdonkii
AGAAAGCAGCTCAGGACGCCGGCGATGGCGACTTTGACCGACGGGGCGATCTTATCGCCGCTGGCGGCACGCAAAAACGGGCAGCGGAACAGGATCTCCTCGGTGGTGGTCTGCATCCACAGCAAGGCGATGCACAGCACGAGGTTCACGATGATAGGCGCGGCTCCGATGGGGTTGAGCTGCAACGTCGCATCGGGGTCGGGAAACGCCAGCGCACAGACGGCGTAGTTGAGCGCCGAGCCGAGCGCGATGGCCGCGACCATCTTGACGCACAGCCCCTTGTCGAACGTGTTGCCGGTGCCCAGAATCAGGTCGCGCAGCGAAGTTCTCACAATCTTCTTCGAAAGCACTCCCAGCAGGGCAAAGGTGAGGGAGAACGCCAGCAGCGTGCAAAGCGTGCCGGGAAGCCACGTCCAGTTCCCTTCCATCTCCCAGAACGCCAAGACGGTTTCGGAAATCGTCTGCGTAAGAGCCATGCAGGCAAATCCCGCCACGAAAAAGCCAATCCAGCGACCCAGCGGCGCCTCGTTGGGCGCCCAGTCAGCCTTCTTGGCGGGTGTGTCTTCTTTCATAGCATCTCTCCCTCTGAAGTCGGGCGAAAATCGCAACCGTGCCGGTGAAAACCGCACGCAACCGACCCACTCCTCGGCCGCAAGCATGCTTTCTTGATCAACCCAGAACAGCATACATGAAGTCCGAGATGCTTCAGGAACAGGCCGCGCCGTCTTTAGGCATGATTTCGAGGATTGCGCCGTGATGCAGGGAGAGACGCGGCGTCAACGCGGCACCAAGGGGAAGCCGCTCTTCACCGGGCTGGCAAACACCACACCGAAGAGCGCGACCCGCCGGCGGGCATCATTCAGGCATTATGCGGGCGGCGCATAACAAAGCGCCAACAATTCGGGCGCACGGCAAGCAAACAGCGGGGGCAAACTGCAACCCCGGCCCACGGCGCAGACATCTTGCGTCCCCCCGCCGTGCTCACCCCAAAAGCCAACGAGCAAGGCCTCCAAGCCTCCCCGCCCGAAAGACACAAGGGCCGACCAGGAGAATGCTCCCGGCCGGCCCTTCGATACCCATTCTTGCCCCCGCCCATCAACGCGCCCCGGAATACACGAGCCTCCCGAGAACGCAACCGGCGAGGTTCCCACTCCTCAAAAGGCGGGTTCTGATGCGCAAGGCGTGCAGGGCCGTAGCGTACTGGACGTACACCACAGGTGCGCACCGCGCGTGAGGCCCTGCGCAACGCCGCGCATCAGGTTCCGCAACTCCTCAAAAAGCAGGTTCTCAGGCGCAAGGCGCTGGGAAGCGTCGTGTACTGGAGTACTCTAGCCTCCCGAGAACGCAGCCGGCGAGGTTCCGCAACTCTACTTCATCGCGTCGCAGATGGCTTCGACGGTCTGAGGGACAGAGAGCACCGGATAGTCCTCCTCACGCCACTTGCGAGGGGCGCGGAGCAGATAGCGCACATGGGGGCCGTTGCCCTCGTCCACGATATGGTGGACGTCGGTCTCCTCGTAGGCCTCCACGTAGTCTTTGAACTTCACGCGGGCCTTCATCATGTCGTCGTAGCCCACGGCCTTGGGGTCCTTGGGGGCAGCCGGGCCCTCGAACTCGCCCACACCCTCATCGAGGTCGCCGAAGAAGCGAGCGCGCGCCGCGCACTGCGACACGCAGTGGGGAAGCAGGCCCTGCTCGACGCGGTCGGCGCACAGGTCGCACTTGTCCACCACGTTGGTCTCGGGGTCGAGGTAGCGCACGCCGTAGGGGCAGGCGCTCATGCACAGCTGGCAGCCGATGCACTGGTCGCGCTCCACGCGCACCACGCCGTTCTCGTCCTTGAACGAGGCGCCGGTGGGGCACACGGTGACGCACTCGGGGTTCTCGCAGTGCTGGCACTGCATGGGAAGGAAGTACATCTCGACGTCGGGGAAGTGTCCCGAACCGCCCTCGATGGGGTTGGGGCCCACGCGCAGGGTCTTTATCCTGAACTGGCCCACAGGCACATGGTTCACGACCTTGCACGCCACGGTGCAGGCAAGGCAGCCAACACAGCGGTTCAGGTCGGTGACGATCGCATAGTTAGCCATGGTGCAGTCCTCCTCTCAATGAATGGCGAGGCCGCGCCCCCTCGGGGGCAAGGCCGTCCCGGCGCCCAGGGCGCTCCGGGGCGCGGCCCCGCAGAACAGGTCCTAGCCGCGCAGCACGCTCATGGGCGTGAGGCCCTGGGCGGTGACGCTGGCAAACGTCAGGTCGATCGTCGCGTCGTTGATGCGCGGGTCATTGGCGAGCCATTCCTTCAGGCGCTCGTCGGAGGCGTCGCAGATGGCCTTGACCACGGTGCCGTCGGCCATCTTGACGGAGGGGACGACGGTGCCGTTGGGCGTGTTCTCCTCGGTGGCCTTGTACACGAGCATCGGCACGCCGCGCATCTGGTTGGCGCCGCCCACCGGGTCCTGGGCGTACTTGTCCATGATGCAGTTGATGTTGACCTGGTCGAAGCCGTGGGCGGCGGTGTCGAACTCGGGGTACCACCAGCCGTGGTTGGCGTTGACCGTGCCGGGGGCGATGCCGTAGTACAGGTCGATGATCTCGCGCACGGCACCCCAGGGGCTGCGGATCCAGACCCATTCGCCCTGCTCGAAGCCCAGGCGGGCGGCGTCCTCGGGGTTCATCTCCAAGCGGGGCGCGGGCCACAGCTCGCGGCACCACGGTAGCTGCCTGTGCTCGGAGTGGAAGTAGACGGGCTGGCGGGAGCCGGTCGTGCCCCAGAACACGTTGTCGGGGTTCTTGGCGAGCTCTTCCTTGTAGCGCTCGAGCAGGTTGTCCTCGCCGGCCTCGGTAAGGTCGCACTCGGGGTAGCCCGCGAACGACTTGTTGAGGTAGTCCTCGCTGGAGAGCTTGATCTCGTCGACGCGGGAGGCATCGTAGAGCTCGGGGTTGGAGATGCGGGAGTTCTTGGGCTCGAACCAGTGGGGGAACTTCTCCACGTCGGGGATGTGCTTGTCCCACTCGGCGCGGGAGGGCATGCACTGCTCGTAGAAGTTGGGCGCGTCGTCGCCGATGTAGCTCTCGCAGATGGTGGACCAGATCTCGGTCTTGCCGGTGGGGGTGGAGAAGCCGGGCTTCTCGTCGAACAGCGGGCGCAGCTCGCGGTTCTTGGAGTGGCGGCGGTAGCCCATCTCGGCGCGGCGATAGGTGCCCCAGCGCTCGGGATAGTAAGTGCGCGCGTCGAACCAACCCTCCTCCTGGAACTTCTTGCGGTAGCTCTCAAAGTCGATGCCCTCGGGGAACTCAGGCATCGCCCAGTACTTCACGTTCGCGGTGAGGTACTGGACCTCCTGCTCGTCGTAGTCCACGTCCCCGCCCATCTGGACGAAGTTGTTGTAGTCCATGTCGAACCACTCGTCGAGCCCGTCCACCGTGTTGTTGTACGGCACGCCCATGGCCTTGTATAGGCACACGGCGCTGATGAAGTCGCAGGTCTGGTCGCCGATGGGGTACACGGCGCGCTGCGCGAGGCCGAAGATGCCGCCGGCGCCCTGCGAGGCGCGCGGGCAGTTGACCTCGAGCCAGTGGGCGCAGGGGATGATGATGTCGGCGTTACCGTTGTTCGGGCAGCTCCACAGGTTGAAGTCGAGGTAGAAGTCGAGCGCCTTCTGGGCCTCCCAGGCCTCGATGAGGTTGGTGGAGTGCATGAAATCGCCCGACATGCACACCTCGCCATGGATCTGGTACATGGAGTTGATGTTGCGGCAAGCGTCGTAGACGGCGGTGGCGTCAGCCCAGTTGGACCAGTACTTCGTGAGCGGGAAGCGGTCGGAGCCGATCATCTTCTCGTTGCGCTCCACGACGGTCTTGTCGAGCGGCCACTGAGAGCTGGGCTGGTAGTTGCCGCCCTTGCGGTCGGCGATCCAGTAGGCCTCCTCGTCGGTGGGGACGTGGTTGCCGTAGCGCTCAGCCAGGGGCGACCCCTCGTCCACAAGCTGCTTGACCCAATCCTGGATGAGCGGGATCTGCTCGTCGATGGTGAGGTTGCGCGGCGTGTTGCCCAGGGCCATGGGCCCCACCACAGAGTCGTCCAGACCCCAGGTCTTGGGGTTCTCGGGCATGTTGAGCATGAAGTTGTCCCAACCGGGCTGCGTGGCCAGCTCGTGCTTGGTAGCGCCGCGGTTGCCGGCGGGGCCGTCGCCGTTGCCGGTGATGGTGGACAGGATCTGCAGGGCGCGGGAGTTCTGCACGCCGTGGCCGTTGTGGTCGATGGCGAGCTGGTAGTGGATGCCGCCGTTGCCGTAGAGCGGGTTGAGGCGCGTCGTGTAGGCGATGCAGGCCTCCTCGATCTTCTCGGCGGGGACCTCGGTCACCTCGGCGGTGTACTCAAGCGTGTTCTCCTCGAGGTTGTCGATGAACGACTCCCAGGCGGTGCGGGCCGTGATGGTCTTGCCGCCCTTGAGCTTGATCTCGACGCCGCCGGGCGTGAGCGCCGGGCTCTTGGGAAGGCCCAGGGGGTTGGAGCGCTTGCCGCCCTCGTTGCCCGGGTGCCAGTACTCGTCGTAGGTGGCGTCGGCGGGGTCGGCGAACTGCGAGGGGTCGGGCAGCCAGGCGTCGGCGATGATCGGCTTGTAGGGGTGCTCGATCCAGGTGCCCGTAGTGGGGATGCGATGGCGCTCGCCCTCCCAGCAGCACTGCTCGGCGTCCCAGTAGGTGGGCTTGTCGTTGTTCTCGTCCCACACGATGAAGCGCTGGTAGCGGCCCTCGTAATCCCAGAACTGGTTCACCCAGTCGGGGTCGCAGTCGGCCTCGGTGATGAGGCGCGAGGTGAGGTCGATGCCGCCCGTGGACTCCCAGAGCCAGCCCTTCTCGGTGCGGCCGTCCTCCTCGGGGTTCCACAGGAACGGCGCGTCGGTCCAGCGGCGCACGAACAGGTCGTCGTAGGCCTCGTTGTCGATGACCCAGCGCAGCATGCCGCACAGAAGCGCCATGTCGGTGCCGACGCGCAGGGGCAGCCAGATGTCGGCCTCCTTGCCCAGCGGCGTCATGCGCGGGTCAATGAGGACGTGCTTGTAGGCGCGCTGGGCGATGTCCACCACACCGCGGCAGGACGAGTCGTAGTTGGAGTACTCGACGGCGGTGCCCCACTGCATGTACACAAGCGGCTGCTGCTCGATCTCGACCCACGAGGACGCGTTCTCGTCAGTCATGATCGTGGCGAAGTGGCGCGGGCCCTTGCAGATCTGCTGGGCGGTGATGGAGTTGGGCGTGCCGAAGAGGTTCTTGAACGCCGCATAGGGCGCCATGGACCAGATGCGCGAGGTGCCGCCGGCCGAGAAGACCGACTCGCCGCCATACTTGGCGACGATCTCGTTGAACTTGGCGCCCGACTCGTCGAAGGCCTCGGCCAGCGAGATGCGCTGCCAGCCCGGGTCCTCCTCGCCCTTGGGGTTGGTGCGCTTCTGGCAGTAGCGCAGGCGGTCGGGGTGGTACAGGGCCATCATGGACGACTGGCCCTTGGAACAGCAGTGCCCGCGGCTGTGCGCGCTCTGCTCGTCGCCCTCGATCTTGGTGACGATGCCGTCCTCGACGGTGATCCACACGCCGCACTCGTTCTTGCCGCAGGCGCGGCAGCACGAGCGGATGTGCTGGACGTCGGTTGCCTGGCCGGTGTCGGTCCCCTCGGCCAGGGCATCAGAGGGCGTGGACGCGAAAGGCACCGACGCCGCGACGGCTGCGACTGCTGCCGCCTTCACGAAGCTGCGACGCGATAGCGTGAAACTGTTCATGCCTTCCTTCCCTTCCTTGTCGGTGTGTGCTGCAGGAGACATATGCGCCCACGAGCGGGCGCCCCCTTGCGTCCTGCATGTTTCTCTTGCGCGAACCCCTCGGGCTCTCTCCAACCCTCAAGGCTCCCAAAGACCCGCGCCGGCGTGCGGGCAGAGCGTGCGCGTGCGCCCAGTCCTGCACACGCGCCCCTGCCGTGCCGACGCGCCCGATCGTTGGTGCGATTCGCATACTAAGTGCCGTCCCGGGGCTGAAAATCTCAAGAAACGGATGAGCGCGCCATCTCACCCTTCTCATGAAAAAAGGGGTACGTCGCACAAAAAGCGTGGGATAAGGTGGAGCCACAAGCAATAAAACGCCTGCTAGCAGACGTACTGCGACGGCATGGCACACCTAAGGAGAGGACGGCTGACCACCATGGCACTCAAACCCTATCCCTCGAACCTCATCATCTTCGACATGGACGCGCGGGGCTTCGACGAGCAGGTCAGGCTCGACCTCGTGCGATCCTGGACCCACATCTCCGAGGTCCTCGTGCGCACGCACAGCGCCCCCGAGGGGGAGCCGGCAAAAAACGTCATCCACATCAAGGTGAAGTACGGCACGCGGCCCTACCTCGCCGCAGACGACGGTGAGTCCGACGCCAACTGGGCCGAGCGCATGGAGCAGCACATCCTGGCGACCATGCGCAAGGTGTCGAGCAACCTCGTGGCCCACAACCGCCGGCGCCGTCGCGAGGGCAGCCCCGAGATTCCCTTCGCCTCCATGGAGTTCGAGCTTGGGCGCGGCGCCCTGACCCTGGAGTTCCTGCTCGACTCCAACGGCTGCGTGCCCACCGAGTGCGCCCACATCGCCACCCACATCCGCGCGGCCCTGGCGGCCGGCACGCTTGGGCCCGCCGTGCGCGTGGTGGCCCCCTCCCCCAAGGCCTACGAGCGCCAGGCTGAGGCCGCCGCCCAGGAAAGGCAGGCCCGCGAGCAGGCACAGGCCGACGCGCGCGCCGAGAAGCAGGCAGCCGCGCAAGCGGCCCGCGAGCAAGCCGAGGAGCGCGCACAGGAGCGCTTCATGGAGTCGCCCGAGCTCATGGAGGCCGAGCGGGCCCGCGAGCAGGCCATCGAGGCCGCGAGGCGCGACGCCCAGGCCGCGGGCCCTGTGGACGGCGAGGCGCCCGGGGCCCCGGGCGCAGGCGGGGCCGACCAGACGCCCGCCGACCCCTACGAGCGCCGCGTGAGCCCGCTTGAGGTGCCGCCCCTCTCCCGCGAGGAATGGGACGCGCTCTACGGCACGCGCGAGGCCGACTTCGCGCCCGACTACAGCCTGTGGCGCGTGGTGTACGCCGACGGGTCCGCACGCGAGTTTGACTCGCAGACCGAAGCCTTCGTGGCGTAAGGGGGCGGCCATGCGCGTTCAAGAGATCGCGGCCTTCGAGGGGAGGCTCGCCAAGGTGACGGGGCCGGCCCGCGCGGGAAAGACGCAGGCGTGCGTCCTGCGCTGCGCCCGCCTGCTTGAGGAGGGCGTCGCCCCCAAGCAGGTCCTCGTCGTGGTCACGACTGGCCAGGCCGCAAGGGCCTTCCGCGCCAGGCTCGCACGGGCAGTGCGCCCCGACTTGGCCGAGGCGGCAAAAAAGGTGCAGGTAAGCAGGGCAATCGAGGTGTGCGAGCAGGTCATGGACGACCCGCGCGTCGTGGCGCTCACGCACCGGGGCGCGCGCGTGCTCGCCGACTCCGAGTACACGTTCTTCCTCGAGGACCTCAAGACGCTCGGCCAAAAGAACCAGCGCCTGCACAACATGCTGCTCTTCTTCTTTGCCCAGTGGTCGGGCATGCGCCAGGAAGACGACTGGCTGCTGCCCGGCGAGGAGACCGACCTGCTGTCCTACGCGCGGCGGGTCCTCAAAAGTCTGGGCGCGACGCTTCGTCACGAGCTGCCCTACCTGTGCGCCAACTTCCTGGCAGGCGAGCAGGGCGCGCCGTTCGGCCGGCGCTTCTCCCATGTGTTGGTGGACGACTTCCAGAACCTCTCCTACGCCGAGCAGACCTGCATGGCCCTGCTCGCCCGCGACCAGCTCATGGCATTCGGCCGCGCCGACGCGGCCGTGAAGGCCGGCACCGACTACCCCAACCCCGAGGGGTTCGAGCGTTTCGAGCGCGTGCGCAGGGGCGCGCAGGTCCTCGAGCTCGAGGGCCAGGCGGGCCCGGCGGGGGCGCTGTCCTTCGAGCGGGCACTCGCGGGGCAGGAGGGCGCGGCCGCCGGCGACGCGAACGTGTGCGCCGCATTCGTCGCATGGCCCACGCCCGGCGACGAGCTTGAGGGCATCTGCGGGCTCGTGAGCCAGTGGTGCGCGGCCGCGACCTCCCGCAATCCCTCCGAAATCGGCATCGCGGTGCCCACCAGGCGCTGGGGCGACCTCGTGGAGAAGGCCCTGACGTCGCACGGTCGCCGCGTGGACACGGCCGGGCTCGGCCGCAAGCTGGGAGGAGACCCCCGGCAGCCCGGCATGCATGCGGCGGCAAGCGCGTGGACGAGGCTGCGACTGCTGTGCGACGAGACCGACCCGCTCGCCTGGCGCGCCTGGACGGGCTTTGACAACGCCATTACGAACAGCGAGGCCTGGGCGCAGATCTACCGCTTGACCTGGAATAAGGGCACGAGCGTATACGAGACGCTCCAAAGCCTTGAGGCCGGCGAGCTGCGGGTGGTCAAAGGCGACCAGCTGGCCGAGAGGATGCGCCAGGGCTGGGAGTTCCTCTCCCAGGCGGGCGCGCTGCGCGGCCCCGAGCTCGCCTGCGCCGTGGGGCTGGACGACATCGCCGGCATGGAGGCCCTCCTTGCAGGGCCGCCCGCAACGGCCGGCCCGCGCGAGCTTTTGGACGCCGTGCGCGCCTGGCTTGAAGGCGCCGACGAGCCCGACCCGCAGGCCGTGCACGTCGCGTTGCTCGAGAACCTCGTGGGGCAGGACCTGCCGCTCGTGATCCTGGCAGGCATGGTGGACGGCGTGCTGCCCGGTAAGGACGTCTTCGACATCGGCAAGACCGACGAGGCGCGGGCAAAGGCACTGGCCGACGACCGCGTGCGCGCGAGGGTCGCGGTGGGAGCCGCCGGCGAGGCGCTCGTCGCCTCCACCTTCACGCATGCCGACGTCGAGGCGGCGGAGCGCGCGAAGATGCAGGTCGCACGCATCTGCGCCGTGCCGGGCGGGCGCATGGCGCTCGTGAGGCCCTCGCAGCTCCTTGCCCAGGCGGACGTCCAGACCTCCCCGGCCGACGAGGCGGACCTTGCGGCCCTGCTCGCCCCGCGCGCCTAGCACGCTCCCCCACCACCACAGCCCACCCCAAGGAGGACGGCGATGAAAGGGTTCAAGACCGAGTCCAAGCGCATCTTGGACCTGATGATCAACTCCATCTACACCAACCACGAGGTGTTCCTGCGCGAGCTTGTCTCCAACGCCTCGGACGCCTGCGACAAGGTGCGCCTTGAGGCCGGCCATGAGGGCGACGAGCTGGGCATCCACATCGCCTTCGACCAGGGGCGACGCGAGCTGGTAGTAAGCGACACGGGCATCGGCATGGACGAGGCGGCGCTCGAGCGCTGCCTGGGCACCATCGCCCACTCGGGCAGCGCCGAGGTGCGCCAGGCCCTCGAGGCCGGCGGGCCGGGCGCGGGCCGCGCCGGGGGCGTCGACCTCATCGGGCAGTTCGGCGTGGGCTTCTACAGCGCGTTCATGGTGGCCGACAACGTGCGCGTCGTCTCCCGCGCCCTGGGCTCCTGCCAGGCATTTCAGTGGGAAAGCGACGGGGTCGAGGGCTACACGGTGCGCCCGGCCAGCCGCGGGGGGCACGGCACCGACGTCATCCTGCACATACGCCCGAGCACCTCCGACGAGAACCTGGAGCGCTATCTGGACCAAAGCTCCCTCGTGGGCCTGGTGCGCCGGTACAGCAACTACGTGCGCTACCCCATCACCATAGACCTGGCTGAGGAGTCCTTCGACGCGCAGGGGGTCCTGGTGCGCGACGAGAGCAGCCTGCGCCGCGAGGTCGTGAACTCGATGACCCCCATCTGGTCGCAACCGGCCGAGTCGGTGGGCCAGGAGGCGCTCGACGAGTTCTACCGCCGCGAGTTCCGCGACCCCGAGCCGGCCCTTCGCTGCATCCGCGCCAGCGCGCGCGGCGCCATCGAGTACGACGCGATGCTCTTCGTGCCCGCCCAGGCCGACCCGGAGCTGTACACAAAGGACGCCCGCTTCGGCCTCAAGCTCTACAGCGCGGGCGTCCTCATCGACGAGGCCTGCCCCGCGCTTTTGCCCGACTACCTGCGCTTCATGCACGGCGTGGTGGACACGCGCAACATCACGCTCAACGTCTCGCGCGAGTCCGTCCAACAAGACGGGCGCATCCAGATCATCTCCCGGCAGATCGAGCGCAGCGTCTTGGCGGGTCTCAAAGAGATGATGGCCCAGGACCGGCCCGCCTACGAGCGCCTCTTCGAGCAGCACGGCACAGGCTTGCGCTTTGCCATCTGCCGCAGCCGAGGGGAGCTCACGAACGTCCTCAACGACCTTTTGCTCTATCGCTCCGCCAAGCATGACAAGCTCATCAGCCTGCAGGAATACCTGGACGAGGCCGGCGGGGGCAAGGGCGTCCAAGTGTACTACGCCGCAGGCTCAAACATCGAGCACCTGCGCCAGACCCCCGCGGTGTGCGCCCTCATCGCCCGGGGCAAGGACGTGCTCCTGTGCCCGCACGGGGCCCAGGACGAGTTCTGCCTCATGACGATGGGCACCTACAAGGGGGCGGGCTTCCACAGCGCGGGCAGCGCCAACCTCGACGTGCTCGACGACGGGCAGGGCCAGGAGGGCAGCGAGGAGGCCCGGCGCGTGTTTGACGCCCTGGCGAAATCCAGCCCCCTGCCGCTCGTGCGCGTGTGCGCCTCGACATGCCTCACGCGAAAGGACCAGGCGGCGAGCCGGATCGCCACCGAGGGGCTCATGACGCTGTCCATGGCGAAGTTCGCGAATGCCAAGCTCGCCCTCGGCGAGGCGCCCCGGCCGCTCTACGTGCTCGAGGTCAACGCGGCCTCGCCCTTGTTCGCCCTGGCACGCGCCGCTGTGCAGCAAGACGACGACGCGCTGCTCGCAGACTGCGCCTGCGTGCTCGTGGGGTGCGCGCTGCTCGCAGAGGACGTGCCCCTGCCCGACCCGGCCGCCTTCGCCCTGGCAATGCCGCGCCTCGTGGCGGCCGCCGGAAAAGCCGCAGCGTAAGGCCACAGCACGCCGAACAATTTGACCGCACCGCTCAGCCGCAGGTCGCTCGGCTTACACCGAATGGCCTGCGGCGTTGCGTTTGCAACCGTGACAATGCGTTATCATAAACTGTCCATATATGCGAGGGGAACATGACTGCCAGGAGGCGACGCCCACGCCGGCGCCTCGCCCCTCGGCGGCAAGGGGGAGCTGAATATGATCGACGGCACACGCGAGGCGGGCAGGCTCGGGGCGGCACGGGGAGCCGCCGCAACGCTCGCCGCGCTTGCGACAGGCATGGCCTTCCACAACGCATGGGTATGCTCCGCCATGTACTCCGCCACCATGTTCGGCTCCGCCGTGGAGTTCCCCGGGATGCGCGGAGCGAGCTTCTCGCTGCTCTACCTCGTGTCGAGCGTGGGGTTCTTCCTCACGGCGGCGCTTGCCTGCTGCATCGACCAGCGGCTGAAGCGCTACTCGCGCTCGCCTCGGCACATGGGGCTGGCGGCAGCGCTCACCTGCCTGGCCACGCTGCTCTCCCTTGTGCCGCACCTCGCGCCCGACCCCGTCGGCACCGTCGTCGAGGTCCTCGCCGGCCTGGCGACGGGTGTAGGCTCCGCCGCGCTCATGCTCTATTGGGGCACCGCCCTCGCGCGCGAGCATGAGTCGCTGAGCGCCCCGGCCATCCTTATCGGAGTCGTCGCGGGATTCGCGCTCAACGTGCTCGTGCTCCAAAGCCTCCCCGCTCCCTGGGGCGGCCTGGCCGCAGCCCTGCTCCCCTTACTCGAGTTTGTCTGCCTGTCATACATAACGCCCGCAAAAACCGCCGCGATGGAGGTGGAGTTCAACGCCCTGCCCACGGGGAAGGGGCGCTTTGCGCTGTCGATGGTGGAGGCGACGGTTATCTTGGGCCTCGCCATCGCCCTGCTCAAGCAGACCTCGGTGCAGACGACGTTCTCGGGCGTGGCAAACGCGAGCAAGTTCGTGGTGCTCGTGCTCTCGGCCTGTGTCGCCACCGTGCCCTTCGTCGTCTTCAAGGCCTCGGACAAATCCGGCGATTGGCAGTTCCTCCAGCGCCGGATCATCCCCGCCGGCGCGTGCCTCGCCCTCCTGGCCGGCCTGGCCATGGGCGAGCAGGAGCTGTTCTTCGAGATGTTCATGGTGGCGGCGTATTTCCTGTGCGAGACGCTCGTGTGGCTCTTCGGTGCCCTCACCGCGCACCGCCTTCGCCTGTCGCCCATCTTCCTCTTCGGCCTTCTGCGCGGCACGGTTACGGCCGCCATGCTGGTGGGGGCCGTGCTCATCCAGTACGCCGCGCCCGCCATCGACGACCTGCCGCCGAACGGCAAGGGCTTCGCGCTCATCGCCGTCGTCTGCGTGCTGTGCGCGACGCGCCTGCTGCCGAGCGAGTCTCTCATGGTGCGAAACGCCGTGCGCTGCCCCGCTGTGCGCCTCATGACCATGGACATGGACGAAAAGCTCGAGCTGGCGGCCGTGCGCAAGACAGGCGAGCAGCAGCCCTTGGAGCAGGCGGCCTCCGTGCCCGCGACGGCGGCCGACGCCGCGGGCACGGGCCGCACGCCCGGCCCCCAGGCCGCCCCCGCCGCAGGGCAGGGCGTGCCGGCCGGCGAGCAGGGCGGCAAGTTCTCGCGCAAGGTGCGCCGCGTGGCGCAGACCTACATGCTCACCGAGCGCGAGACCGACGTGCTCTTCGAGTGGGTCAAGGGCAACGGCGCGGCCTACATCCAGGAGAAATACTCCATATCCGAGGGCACCGTGAAGACCCACATCCGCAACATCTACCGCAAGCTCAACGTGCACAAGAAGAGCGACCTCATGCGCCTCATCGACGAGATAGAGGATTACGACTAAAGACATGCGAAGGCCGGTCCCTGATCACGGGCGGCCGGCCTTCACGTCCTATGCCACTTTGACGTCCACCGTGTCCGGCGCGTCCTCAAGCAGCTCGGCAAGCAGCCTTTCATCGTCGGCGCAATAGCCGAGCACCACGCGGCAGACCCCCTGGTAGAACTTCGTCTCCGAGAACCTGAGGGCGTCGCCCACCATCATGGGGAGCCAGTTGTTGAGATGGCCGCGGACGAAATCGTGCTGGCAGCGCACGTTTGAGAGGGCCGCCTCCTCATCGCCCCGGGCAAAGGCCTGCACGGCGCGCAGGGCCATGACCTGCATGAACTCGAGCTCGATGGCCAGGTGGTCCTCCATGTCGTTCCACTTGCCTTTGACGAGGCCATTGTTGCGGTAGAACTGCAGCACCTCACCGCGCGCCTCACGGCCCAGGAGCCTGCGCTGCGAGGTGTACACGCTCTCGTAGAGGTAGGCGGCCGAGTAGCCGCTCACGCCCGAGCCGATGAAGGTGCGCGCGTAGTCCACCGCAAGCTCGGTGGTGCTTGCGTCCCAGGCGTTGCGCAGGTAGTCGTACATGTCTTGAAAGCCCTGGTCGAGCATGGCGTTGCCCGTTCCGCGGGGGAACCTCATCCGCTTGACCTCGCTGATCTGGTCGGCGTCGAGCTCGTGGCGGAAGATCGCAGCCAGAAGGCCGTACATGCTCGCGCGCGACTCAAAGAGCTCGCCGAGCTGCTCGTCGCTGAGCGGCGCCTTGTCCTGGGCGGTGTCTGCAGTCGTCGTCATGGCGGTTTCCTCTCTCACGGTGCGTGTCGGTTGGGCGGGGCCTAGGCGGCCGCGCAGTAGTCGGCGAGTTCGTCGAGCAGGGTCTCGCCCAGGTCGGTGAGCACCCACTGCTGGCTGGTCCAATGGATGGCGTCGGTGGCCTCGAGCACGTCGATGAAGTACGCGCCCCACTTGCGCGGGCTGCGCGTCACCTCGAAGGCCTCGGCGACGTCGCACACCTGCGCCTTGGTCTTGCCGCCCTCGTGGAGCAGCTGCATCACGGCCAGGTAGACCTCGGCATAGACCGCATCCTCGCCGAGCACCTTCGCGCGCCACTCGTCGCCTCGCGTGAGCTCGTCGTATGCGGCAAGCCCACCCGGGGTGGCGCGCCAGAGCGGCTCGACGTCATCGGTGATGTCCATGAAGGTGAGGCCCTCGAGGTCGGTGTCGACCTGCGCGCCGGGCACTGCGGGGTCGGCGGCCGCGGGGTCGGGCGACTCGCCGGCGTCCTCGCCACACGCGCCCGCATCGTCGCCGGCGAGCCCGCCTTCGGCCCCCGCTTGCCCGTCGCGGTCGGCAAACTCCAGGGCGCCCGCGCGCTCGAGCATGCGGCAGTAGCTGATGGGCTCGTACACCGAGAGGTTGTCGGCCTGGGCGGCGGCTATCCTCTCGAACAGTTCGCCGGCGGCCACACCGTTGCGCGCCCAGTCAATGATGGACAGCAAGATCCTGCGACGCCCGGCGTTGGTGGTCACGAGGTCGCGCACGGCCGCCTCCACGCTGCCGGCGTTCTCGGGCGAGAACACGGCGGCCCCCCTGGGCTTGGCCGGCTCGGGCTGGCCAAGCGGGTCGGGCAGGATGAGCCTGTCGTCGTCTTCCCAATCGTCCTCGTCGATGCCCTCGGCATACTCAAGCGGGTTGTAGTCCTGCCGCGCGTCGTCTTCCTGCGCGATGTCGAGCTCGCCCGTGCGCACACGTGCCTCCATGGTTCCTCCCTTGGCTCTTTGGCTGTCGAATCGTTTGAGCCAAGCATACGTTTGCAAAAACGGGTCCCCTCATCCTTTTCGTGGTATCTTCATCCGTCCCAAAAAGAGGCAGGTGAGGGGCATAAATCAGCCTTTTCGCGAGAAACGGGCCCTCCGCGCGGACCTAGTGTGGGGGCAAGGTCGCCCGCAGATGAGCAATGGAAAGGAGGAAGACAATGATCAAGACACGTACGAGGAGGGGTGCCCTCGCAGGCGCCTGCCTGGGGCTTCTATGCTCGGCCGCCATCGCACTTCCGGCGTTCGCGCTGCCCTATGCGCACAGCGAGGCACAGGCCGACAAGGGGCTGGGCGTGGTGCACATCGCGGTCACGCTCGACGCCACCGCGACCGACCACTTCAAGAAGGCCGTGTGGCTGCCCATCAACCACGAAGGCGCCTCGGTCGAGGCGGTGATGGACGAGTTCCTCAACGCAAGCGAGGACAAGACCGACCGCTTCGCCCACCTGGACTACAGCACGCAGTCGATGACCGATTACCTTGAGGGCAAGACCTATACCGTGGCCGTGTACAAGGCGGGTTCGCAGCAGCCCGGGGCCGAGAGCGTCTACACCGCCGACACCATCGGCGACGCGACGTTCGAGGGCCTTGCAACCGGCGATGCAGTCTATATCACGGTGACCGAGTAACTCTCTCCTGCTCGGCCGGAACGTGCATACAGACCCGCTCATCGCGACGGCCATCGGCCTCCAGTCGAATATCACGCCGAAACTTGGGGCCGGCCCTGCCAGAGGGCCGGCCTCTTGCCTGCCGCAAGGCAGAGCGCCGCCACGAGCGCGACGGAAAGGACGTCTGCCACCGGCTGGGCCCATGCGATGCCGTCGATGCCGGCGACGCCGTTCGGGATGTACGTCATCGGGATGAAGATGAGCCATGGCCCATGCCAGCTCGCAAGCTTCCGGCAATCCTGTCAGCGCTCGACCTGCCAGGCCTCGACAACGGGCCTCCGCCCGAATACCAGGCGCTGCATCGCGGAATCACGGAGCAGGAAGAGGGGCTCTTCGAGATGGACAAACAATCACAATCATGCCTCAAGCCAGCTCAGCAGCACTCGATTTCTCAAATATAGTACCGCGAAAACGCTGTCGAGTATGAGACAGGTATCGCAAGGTCACCCCCACCGACCGCGACCCAGCCGCAGTAGGCCCAGCCGCAGGGCATCTTCCGCAGCCGGGCCTACTCGATGCCCCCGCTTTA